>NATV01000069.1 GCA_003094535.1 gamma proteobacterium symbiont of Ctena orbiculata
GCAGCAGCAGGCACTGACGCTGCACAACATGTCCCCGCTGAATCGATACCAGGCCCTCAACGATCAGGTTTTCAAGCTGAGGCACGGGAAGCCGCTCACGGTACAGATCGAGGGGAGGGAGACCCTGAACATAGAACACGATGACGTCATGCTTGAATCGGCGGCGACCTCGTTTCAGATCCACCTGCAAGCCGATGCAAAACGCGCGGCACTCCTCTATAACCTGTCGAAAATCGCTTCTGCGCCGATGGTGGCGGTGAGTGCCAACTCACCCTATCTGTTCGGCCACGATCTCTGGGATGAGACGCGAATACCTCTGTTTGAACAATCGATATCAGTGGGCGCATCGGATTTGACCAAGCGCGTCAGTTTCGGCATCCGCTATCTCTATGCGTCGATGATGGAGAATTTCGAGGCCAATTACCAACGCTATCCGGTGCTCTTGCCGTTGCTGATGGATGAGCCGGTGGAGAAACTGGCCCATCTTCGATTGCATAATGGAACCATCTGGCGGTGGAATCGCCCGCTGATCGGTTTTGACGACAATGGCAGGCCCCATCTGCGCATCGAACATCGGGTGGTCCCGGCCGGGCCGAGTGTCATCGATGCCATCGCCAACGCCGCCTTCTATTTCGGTCTGGTAACCGGACTGGCGGAACGTTACGCAACGCCTGAAACCGAGATGGGGTTTATCCGTGCCCGAAGTAACTTCTACAACGCGGCACGGATGGGACTGAAAGCGGAGCTCTTCTGGTTTGACTGGAATACCTGTCCCGCGGAAACCCTGATCAGGGAACAGTTGCTGGGAGTGGCCGGCGACGGATTGCGCCATCTCGGAATCGATGCCGCCTCCATCGACTATTGGCTGGGTATCATTGAACAGCGCGTGGTACGGGGTATCAACGGGGCCACCTGGCAGCGCCAATGGGTGGCTCGGCATGGCCCGCATTTTCAGCGGCTGATGGAGGCCTATCTCGAGCAGCAGGAGAGCGGGAAGCCAGTACATGAGTGGTTGCTTTAGTGGTCATCGGTGGGGTCTCTCCAGCTCCCTCCGCGGGGCCTCTCGTGGAATCCCCGCGATATCCGCGGGTATGGGAATTAGGGGTCAGTATGGTCAATTCGGGTAAACTATAGGCATGCTGCTGGAATTCGATTATCTGCCAGAGAATCTGTTGACGCTGGAGGCTAAACAGCTCGCCGATCACCTGAGTGGCCCCACCCTGATCCACCTTCCCGGGAGAAGAGAGGAACCTCTCTTTGTCTCTGTCCTGATGCATGGCAATGAAACGGTCGGCTGGGAAGCGATGCGGGCCCTGTTGGTCAACTACCAAAACAGGGAGCTGCCACGGGCGTTGAGCCTGTTTATCGGTAATGTGGATGCGGCGGCAGAAGGTCTGCGCCTGCTCCCCGGACAGCCCGACTACAACAGGATATGGTGTGGCAGCGAACTTGAGATAACCCCCGAGCACCGGGATATGGAGCAGGTAGTCGAGCGCATGCGCCTGCGCAAGCCGTTTGCCAGTGTCGACATCCACAACAACACCGGTCTCAATCCCCACTATGCCTGCATCAACCGCATGGCTACCGAGTTTCTTCACCTGGCCCTGCTCTTCTCCCGCACCGTGGTCTATTTTCTGCGCCCCAGGGGGGTGCAGTCGATGGCCTTTGCCGAGCTCTGTCCTGCAGTGACCCTGGAGTGCGGCAAGGTCGGCAGTGCCCATGGCGTCGAACACGCCCGGGACTACCTCGAGGCCTGCCTGCATCTGGCGGAACATCCCCGGCATGCTGTGAGCCACCTCGATATCGACCTGTTTCACACCGTGGCCCAGGTCAAGATCTCCCCCGATGTCAGCTTCGGTTTCGACCCGGGGGAGAGCGCCATCGTGCTCGATCCCGACATCGACCATCTCAATTTCCGCGAATTGCCTGCCGGGACCCTTTTCGGCTGGTTAAATGGTGCCGGCCTCGATGCCCTGGATGTCAGGGATGAACAGGGTCGCGAGGTGGGTGATGACTATTTCACCATCGAGGAGGGCCAGCTCTGTCTCCACCGTACGGTAATGCCATCCATGCTGACCAAGGATCTGAATGTGATTCGGCAGGATTGTCTCTGTTACCTGATGGAAAGATATGAATCCCACCTGTCGAAACCCGCGACGAGCGCATCCGGAAGCGGTTGACCGGGAAGAGGTGGCTCACACCTCGAAAAGCGGATTGGCCTGGAGGTCCGCGTGATAGGAGGATCGCACCATGGGGCCGCTGGCAACGCTGGAAAAGCCCATCTCCCTGGCGATCTCGCCAAGCTGATCAAACTCTTCCGGGGAGACATAACGGATCACGGGGAGGTGGTCCCGGCCCGGTTGCAGGTATTGCCCCAGGGTAAGCATCTCGCAGCCGTGCCGGCGCAGCGCCTGCATCACCTCGAGTACCTCCTCTCTCTCTTCCCCCAGTCCCAGCATCAGGCCTGACTTGGTGGGAAGGTCGGGATGCGTGAGTTTGAATCTGTGCAGCAGTTCCAGCGAGCCCTGGTAGTCCGCACCGGGGCGGGCCTCTCTGTAGAGCCGGGGCACCGTTTCCAGGTTGTGGTTGAAGACGTCGGGTGGATGGATTGAAACGGCGTCCAGCGCCGACTCCATGCGGCCGCGAAAGTCCGGCACCAGGATCTCGATTTTGGTCTGCGGTCGCTGGCTGCGTATGGCGGAGATGCACTGGGCGAAATGACCGCCGCCGCCGTCGCGCAGGTCGTCCCGGTCGACGGAGGTGATGACCACATAGTTGAGTGCCATCTCGGCAACTGCCTCGGCCAGCTGTGCGGGCTCTTCGGGATCGAGGGGCTTGGGTTTGCCATGGGCGACGTCGCAGAAGGGACAGCGGCGGGTACAGATATCCCCCATGATCATGAAGGTGGCGGTGCCATGGTGGAAACACTCCCCCAGGTTGGGGCAGGCCGCCTCTTCGCAGACCGAGCTCAAGCCTCTGTCGCGCAGGATCCGGCGAATACGGCTCACCTGCTTGCCGAGCGGCGCCTTGGCGCGGATCCACTTGGGTTTACGCAGCATCGTCTCCCGGGGTTCCACCTTAACCGGTATGCGGGCGAGTTTGGATTTGCCCCGCTGGTGGCTCTCCGGGGTGGTGCGCGACGGTGGCAGGTTCTCTTTGTCGAGACTCATGGCTCTACCTTTCTATCGACGAAGCTGAGAGTGTAGCCCAAAGCGGCGGCCAGATGGGCGGAGAATTGCCGGCCCAGACCGGCCATGTCGGTATCGATATGCTGATCGGCCAACTGAGTGACGCCGAGTCCCGGATAGCCACAGGGGTTGATGCGCTTGAACGGGGAGAGATCCATGTTCACATTCAGGCTGAGTCCGTGAAAGCTGCATCCCCGCCGTACCCTCAGTCCGAGGGAGGCGACCTTGCTGCCGTTGATATAGACTCCCGGGGCGTCCTTGCGGGCGGTTGCCGTCACACCCTGCTCCGCCAAGAGGGCGATAACCGTTCCTTCCAGATGGTTCACCAGGCTACGCACGCCGATTCGGGCGCGGCGCAGATCGAGCAGGAGATAGGCGATCAGCTGTCCGGGTCCGTGATAGGTGACCTGGCCGCCGCGGTCTGTCTTGATTACCGGGATCTCCCCGGGATCGAGGAGATGCTCGCGCTTGCCCGCCTGACCCAGGGTGAACACGGGCGGGTGCTCGAGCAGCCAGAGCTGATCGGGACTACCGTCGCTGCGCGCATTGGTATAGGCCTGCATCGCCCGCCAGGCGTCAGGGTAGGGCTGCATCCCAAGCTGCCGGACCAGAAGTTGGGCGGACACCTTCAGAGGGCCATCACCACTTTTTCGTGGGCACTGAGATCGAGATAGATGGCGTCGAGCTGAGCCTTGCTTTGCGCGCGCAGGGTGATGGTTACCGAGACCCACTTCCCCCCCTTGCTGAGGCGGCTGTTGACGGCGGTTTCGTGAAGCTCATCAGTATGGCGGCTCACCAGCTCCACGACCATCGCCTCAAAACCGGGCTCGGCCTTGCCCATCACCTTGATGGGGAAATTACAGGGAAATTTCAGCAGTGTCTCTTCGTTCTGATCCACGATGACTCGCCCTCACTCCAGCCACAGCAGCGCACTATCCTTGATCTGCTGCCAAATATTACCGTCTGCGATGCTCTTCAGCGCGATCAGGGGTGCTTCAGTGACCGGTTCGCCATTGAGGGTGACGCTGACATGGCCGAGCACCTCGCCCTCTTTGATCGGTGCCATGATCCTGGGTTCTATCTCCATGCTGGCATTGAGATTCTTGTACTGGTGACGGGGGATGGTGACATTCAGGTCCCGGTTGAGGCCGAGGGGCAGTTTCTCCTTTTCACCCTTCCAGATGCGGGCCCGATTGAGTACCTCCCCTGCGGTGTAGAGCTGGTGGGTCTCATAGAAGCGAAAGCCGTAATTCAGCAGGCCTTGGCTTGCCTGGGCCCTGGCCTCCTCACCCTTGGTTCCCATCACCACGGAGATGAGACGCATGTTCTCCCGCTGGGCTGACGCGACCAGGCAGTAGCCCGCGGCTTCGGTATGTCCGGTTTTGATGCCATCCACACTCTCGTCACGCCACAGCAGCTTGTTCCGGTTGTGCTGCTCTATATCATTGAAAATAAAGGATTTATCACGGTACCAAGGATAGTATTCCGGATAATCCCGAATCGTGGCTGCTGCCACCTTGGCGATATCCGACGGCGTGGTGTAGTGGTCGCCGTCGGGGAGTCCGGTGCTGTTGACGAAGTGGGTATCCGCCATCCCGAGGCGCCTGGCATGGTTGTTCATCAGTTCGGCGAAGGTGGCCTCGCTGCCGGCGATATGTTCGGCGAGGGCGACACAGGCATCGTTACCCGACTGGATGATCATGCCCTTGACCAGGTCGATGACCTTGACCTTTTTCCCAACCTCGATGAACATGCGCGAACCTGGTGTGCGCCAGGCCTTTTCGCTGATAAGCACCTTGTCTTCCAGGTTGATATTGCCCTGTTTCAATTCATTGAAGACCGCGTAGGCAGTCATGATCTTGGTCAGGCTGGCGGGTTCGAGTCGATTATCGGCGCCTTTTGTGGCGAGAATCCTGCCGCTGTGAAAATCGACCAGTAGATAACCCGAAGCCGCGACCTCCGGTGGGGCGGGGGTGGGCGTGACCGCTTGGGCCGAGAAGGCGGCCAGGCAAAGCAGCCACAACAGTGCTCTGTTGAGACAGGCGCGGGGAGAGCGGAGATACATGGGTATGACTTCTGTAGCTGGCATAGTGATGCGCTATTTTATGAATTCGTTAACGAATGACAACATGGGGATCGTCAAATCCGAGTTTGGCCAGTCGCTGGCTGAGATGATCAGCCAGTTCCACGCTGGCGATCGGACCCACCTGTACCCGATAGACCGGACGTTCGGGATTATCGCTGTCTTCTATGAGTACTCGGGCCTTTAATTGTTCCTCGAGTCTCCTTTTCAGACGTTGTGCATTCTCGGCACTGCCGAAGGCGCCGACCTGGAGGAAAAGTTCCGGCAACATGTTTCCCTTTCTCAGTTTCACCGGTTTCGCCTCGACAGCCTTTTTCGGGTTGTTCGGATCGAGACTCACCACCTCGACCAGGCCGGTGCCTTCGCCGGTGATGCCCAGTTTCCAGGCAGCGGTATAGGAGAGATCGATCAGGCGATTGTCGTGAAACGGACCGCGATCGTTGACCTTGACCACCACCCTGCGATTGTTTTTCAGGTTTGTAACGCGGACATAGCTTGGCAGCGGCAGACTCTTGTGCGCCGCGGTCATGGCATACATGTCGTAGGTCTCCCCGCTGCTGGTGCGTTGACCGTGAAACTTGCTGCCATACCAGGAGGCTATACCGCGGGCACTGTAGCCCCTGTGGTCGGTAAGCGTATAGTAGCGTTTGCCGAACACCACGTAGCTCTCCGGGTTGCCGTAGCGGCTTAGTGGTTCCTTCCTGGGCACCGCGTCCGGGATCGCTTCGATATTGGCGGGTGGCGGGTGACGATGGCTGATGCCATCCCGTTTCTCGATGCGTGCAACCCTGCTTGTGCTGCAGGCGGTGATCAGCGCCGCGCAGATGATCGCGACGATCGTGGCCTGCAATGAAATCCTGGCCCGCATTCCTATGCTGTTGCTTTGTATCATCTACCTGCTTGTTTCCGCGGTCATCTTGGCGGCATGGATCTGCTGGCTCAGTTGATAGACCGCCATGGCGTAGAGATTGCTGTGATTGTAGCGTGTTATGACATAGAAATTGTGCAGTCCCAACCAAAACTCATCTTTGTCACCGGCATCGAGTTTGACCAGGCTGGTCAGCGAATCGGCGGCGGGGGTTTCACCGTTCAGCGGTCGAACCCCCTTGGCCAGCAGTTTGCCTAGCTTGATGCTGGGTTTCATTCCGGCGTCGACGAAGGTCTGGAGACCCTCTCCGCCATTGGTAAGCAAGGTGATGGGCTGGTTGGGTTTCCAGCCGTGGGTCTTAAAGTAGCTTGCGACGCTGGCGATGATATCGGCTTTGCTGTTCCACAGGTCGCGCCTGCCGTCGCCGTCGTGATCCACGGCGTAGCGGCGGTAGCTGCTGGAGATGAACTGGGGCATTCCCATGGCGCCGGCGTAGGAACCCATTGCACTGTCACGGTCTACACCCTCCTCCCGGGTTAGCAGCAGGAACTGCTCCAATTCGCGGCGGAAGAAATCACTCCGCTTGGGGTAGCCGAAGGCCAGTGTGGTCAGGGCGTCGAGTACCCGGTAACGGCCGGTGTGTTTGCCGTAGCGGGTCTCGACCCCGATGATGGCGACGATGATTTCGGCGGGCACCCCATACTGCTTGCTCACCGAGGCCAGCAGGGCCTCGTTCTGGCGCCAAAACTCGACCCCGCCGGCCACCCGGTCAGGTTTCAGGAAGATGGGGCGATACTCATGCCAGGCCTTGGACTCCGCGGGCCGGGTGATCGCTGCGATGATGTCGTCTCTGAAGGTTGTGCCGATCAGCAGGCGTTCTACTTGATCCGCATTGAAGTTGTGTTTTTTCGCCATCTCCCGGGCAAACTTCTTGAACTCGGTTGTCTGCTGCTGGGTGTGGGCGCAGGCAGCCGTGGACAGGGCGAGGCAGGATAGAAGCAGAAGTTGGATAATAAGTCGCATGATCGTTTAAGTCGGCAGTAGTTTTTTATGGGTGTGGATGGACATCAGCATACCGAAGCTGGCAAGAATGGTCACCAGGGAGGTGCCGCCGTAGCTGATCAGCGGCAAGGGTACACCGACAACCGGCAGCAGACCGGTGACCATTCCGGCGTTGACGAAAAGATAGACGAAAAACACCAGCGACAGTGATCCGGCAAGGATCCGGCCGAAGGTATCCTGGGCCTGGGTGGCGATATAGAGGCCGCGCATGATAATGAAGAGATAGAGCGAGAGCAGGGCGAGCACGCCAACCAGGCCGAACTCCTCGGAAATGACGGCGAAGATGAAATCGGTGTGTCGTTCCGGGAGAAACTCCAGGTGGGACTGGGTGCCGTTTAGCCAGCCCTTGCCGCTGATGCCCCCGGAGCCGATCGCAATCTTGGACTGGATGATATGGTAGCCGGTGCCCAACGGATCGCTTTCCGGGTTGAGGAAGGTCAGTACGCGCTGGCGCTGGTACTCATGCATGAAGTACCAGGCGACCGGGCCGAGGGCCGCCAGGAGCATGCCGATGGCGCTGATGACCCGCCAGCTGATGCCGGCCAGAAACAGGGCGAAGGCGCCGGCGGTGGCCACCAGCAGCGCTGTGCCCAGATCGGGTTGTTTCGCGATCAGCAATACCGGGAGCAGGGTGAACAGGCCGGCCATCACCAGTCTTGACGGATTGGGTGGCAGTCGATGCTCCGCCAGATACCAGGCGATCAGCATCGGCAGGGTGAGTTTGAACATCTCCGAAGGTTGAAAGCGGATAAAACCCAGGTCGAGCCAGCGCTGAGCCCCCTTGCCCTCCTCGCCGAATATGATTACCGAGATCAGCATCAGGATGCCAATGACATAGAGTACCGGGGACCAGCGGCGGATATTGGTCGGGTGGATCTGGGCAAGTGCGAACATGGCGGCAAATCCGAATCCCAGACGGAAAAGCTGTTTTTGCAGCAGCGCCAGCTCCTGGTCACCGGCACTGTAGAGGACGGTCAAACCGACACCCGAAAGCAGGATCAGGCCGGTCAGAAGCGGCAGGTCGATATGCAGCCAGGCCAGCAGCCCGCTGGCCTGGGCCGGTTGCGATTCATAGAAGGTGACCTGGCTCCTACCCAGCATCGTGTTCTCCCAGCAGATAGCGATCCATGACTTTGCGTGCGATGGGAGCGGCGACAGAGCCGCCATGGCCCCCGTTCTCCACTACCACGGCGATGGCGATGCGCGGTGCTTCAACGGGTGCGAAGGCGATGAACAGCGCATGATCGCGCTTGCGCTTGGCCACCGTCTCTTCATCATACTCCTCATCCTGTTTCACACTGAAGACCTGGGCGGTGCCTGTTTTACCGGCAATCCGGTAGGCATCGGTGTAGATCGATCGGGCGGTGCCGCGGAGACCTTCGACGACCTGCGACATGGCATGGATGACCTGTTCCCAGTGTACGGGATCGAGTTGATGGAGTTCGTCGATGATCTTGGGGCTCTTCACCTCCGTGCCGTCGGGATGTTCGATGGTGTGGACCACTCTGGGGCGGATATGGTGGCCCTTGTTCGCCAGGGTCGCGGTGGCGGAAGCGAGCTGCAGCGGCGTGGCCAGAAAATAGCCCTGACCGATGCCGACGATCAGGGTCTCACCGGGGTACCAAGGTTCCCGCCGCCGCTGCTGTTTCCACTCCCTGTTCGGCATCAGACCCGAGAGTTCACCATCCAGATCGACCTTGGTCGGTTCTCCGAAGCCGAATCCCGAGAGGAATTCGTAGAGCCTGTCGATGCCCAGGGTGCGTGCAAGCTCGTAGTAGTAGACATCGCAGGATTCGACGATCGCGCGTTCGAGATCGACTTTTCCGTGACCCCATTTTTTCCAGTCGCGGTACTTGTGGTCCTTGCCTGGGAGCTGGTAGTAGCCGGGGCAGTAGTTCTCCTGGCGGTAGCCAACCACATTGTATTCCAGGCCAGCGAGCCCGATAAAAGGCTTCACCGTGGAGCCCGGCGGATACTGGCCACGGATGGCGCGGTTGAAGAGGGGGTTGTCGAGAGAGGATTCCAGTTCGTGATAGGCCTTGGCGCTGATCCCCTCGACAAACAGATTGGGGTCATACCCCGGTTTACTGACCAGGGTGAGCACACCGCCCGTCTCTACATCGATCGCGGCGACGGCGCCATTGTAGTCGCCCAGCGCCTCCAGCGCGGTGGACTGCAGTTCCATATCCAGGAACAGGTGCAGGTTGTCCCCGGGTCGGGGAGATTGACTCTTAAGCACCCGCAGCACCCTGCCCTTGGCGTTGACCTCCACTTGCTGCAGGCCGACCTGGCCGTGCAGCATGCCCTCGTAGCTCTTCTCGACACCGTTCTTGCCGATGAAATTGGTGCCCCGGTAGTTGGATGTGTCGATGATCTGCAGCTCTTGCTCATTGATGCGACCCACGTATCCCAGCAGGTGGGCGGTCTGCAGGCCTTGCGGGTAGTCGCGCAGCAGACTGGCCTTGACATCGACACCGGAGAAGCGGTGGCGATTGACGGCGATGCGGGCGACCTCCTCGTCTTTCAGCCTCACCCGAATCGGGATACTGTCGAAGCGCCTGCGTTGCTTGCGCAGCTCATGGAACCGGCTGATGTCGTCTTCGTCGATGGCGATGATTTCACTGAGCGCTTGGATGGTATGGTCAAGATTTTCAGTCTTCTCCGGGGTGATCTCCAGACTGTAGGCCGGTAGATTTTGCGCCAGAATGGTGCCGTTGCGGTCATAGATCAAGCCCCTTGTCGGCGGCAGGGGTTCGAGTTTTACCCGGTTGTCCTGGGAAAGGGTGGTGTAGTGGTCATGACTCTCCACCTGGAGGTAGAACAGACGCCCGACCAGGATCGCAAGGATCATGAGCACAAGGGTTCCGGAGACAATGGCGCGTCCCAGAAACAACTGGCTCTCATGCAGATAGTCCTTGATCGAGGATTGGGGCACCCGGGTCTCCTATGGTTGGTTTATCGTGTTAACAGGTCCTGCCTAGCTAAGAGCAAAGCGGCGTCGCAGATCCCTCAGAATAATGTAGACCCAGGGCCAGAGCAGGGTACTCACCAGGGGGGTGATCCAATACCAGAGGGAGGGTGTCGGGTAGCCTGCCGCCCCGGTTGACCAGAGCGCCAGCAGGCGTTCCACGAGCAGCAGGATGAATATGGTAAAGACTTGCTGGCGCAAAGGCATGACCCTGACCCGAAGATGGAGTCTCAACATAATATAGGCGATAACCGAGAAACCCAGGGCATGCTGGCCAAGCAGCGTGCCGGTGAGTACGTCGAGCAAGAGGCCGGTGGTCCAACTGACGCCGACGCCGATACGTTCGGGCATGGCCATACACCAGTAGATCAGGATCAGGGCGACCCATTGCGGCCGATAGGTGGCGGCCCACTCCGGCAGCGGCATGATGGTGAGGATAAAGCCGGCCAGCAGGGTCAGCGCGACCACATAACGGCGGGATTGAGGTTGACTGATCATTCGCCGTCCTCACGGATCGCCTGCGTTTCCGCCGCCGCATCGACAGTCTCCTCCGCGGCCGGGGCATCCGTGCCCATATCGGGATCGAGGGTCCATACCAGGAGCACTTCGCGAATGCGATCGAGGTGGGCGGTAGTCTGGGCGATAACCGAGGCAAAGGGCTGTCCGGGTTCACGATTCACATCGATCACCTCGGCCACGGGATAGCCGGGTGGAAAACTGCCTCCCAGGCCTGAAGTGGTCAATAGGTCCCCCACCTTGATATCGGCGTTGTTCGGCAGATGTGGCAGTTCAAGGCGGTTGATCAGGCCGGTACCCAGGGCGATGGTTCGAAGGCCGTTGCGATTGACCTGCACCGGCAGCGCGTGGGTGGCGTCGGTGATCAGCAGCACGCTGGCGCTTAACGGATTGATATGGGTAACCTGGCCGACCACCGCATTGGCATCGACCACCGGCTGACCGACAAAGAGTTCGGATGTCGATCCCTTGTTTATCAAGACCTGCTGACGAAAAGGATCCTGTTCCACGGCAATCAATTCGGCGATCAATACCCGGTCGCCAACCTTGAATGATGAGTCCAAAAGGCCTCTGAGGCGCATGTTCTCGGCTTCGAGAGCCTCAAATTTCTGCTGCCTTGCGCGCAGCGTCAGGTTCTCCGCTTGCAGTTTCTCCCGCACCGACTCCAGCTCACTGCGGCTGGTAATGGCGTCGCTTGCGGATTCGCTCAGGATTACCGGCAGGGAGGCGAGGTATTGCACCGGGAAGAGCAGGACCGAGAGTCCTGAGCGCAGGGATTCCAAGTGGTTGTAGCGATGATCCAGGACCATGATGACGATGGAGAGCAACACCGCCGTCACCAGTCTGGTGGTGATTGAGGGGCCCTGTGTGAAGATGAGTTTAATGGCTGAATGACTCCGCTTTCAATTCACCGGCTCCCTGTATCGATCTGGCGGTGCTGTTATCCGGATATTGATCTCCGTCCAGGTACAGGGAGTCAAGCACCTAGTCAACCATAAAGAACTCGCCACCCCGTTCATCGATGAGCTCCAGCGCACGGCCGCCGCCGCGGGCCACGCAGGTGAGCGGATCCTCGGCAACGATCACCGGAAGACCGGTCTCTTCCTGGAGCAGCCGATCGATGTCCTTGAGCAGCGCACCACCCCCGGTGAGGACGATGCCACGCTCAGCCACATCGGCGCCCAGTTCCGGCGGGGTCTGCTCCAGCGCGGTCTTGACCGCACCGACAATGCCCGAGAGTGGCTCCTGCAGCGCCTCCAGGATCTCATTGCTGTTGAGGGTGAAGCTGCGTGGAATGCCTTCGGCAAGGTTGCGGCCTTTGACATCGATCTCCTTGACCTCGTTCCCAGGATAGGCCGAGCCGATTTCGTGCTTGACCCGCTCCGCGGTGGCTTCGCCGATCAGGGTGCCGTAGTTGCGGCGAACATAGTTGACAATGGCCTCGTCGAAGCGGTCGCCCCCAACCCGGACCGAGTTGGCATAGACGATGCCGTTGAGCGAGATGATCGCCACCTCTGAGGTGCCGCCGCCGATATCCAACACCATGGAGCCCCGGGCTTCGTCCACTGGCAGACCGGCGCCAATGGCGGCAGACATCGGTTCTTCGATCAAATAGACCTCTCTGGCGCCAGCGCCGGCGGCCGACTCCTTGATGGCGCGTCGTTCAACCTGGGTGGATCCGCAGGGCACACAGACCAATACCCGGGGGCTTGGGCGGATGATGCGGCTCTCGTGTACCTTATGGATGAAGTACTGCAGCATCTTCTCGGTGACGGTGAAATCGGCGATCACACCCTCTTTCATCGGTCTGATGGCGGTGATGTTGGTGGGGGTCCGGCCAAGCATCTTTTTCGCGTCCTCACCCACGGCAACCACTGATTTCGCTCCCCCCGGACCGCGATCCTGGCGGATTGCCACCACCGAAGGTTCATTCAACACGATGCCCTGGCCACGGGCGTAGATCAGGGTATTGGCGGTACCCAGGTCGATGGAGAGGTCGTTGGAAAATATGCCACGTATGCGTCGAAACAGCATGGATCTTTATCTTTATCTCTGTTGTTGATGGTTTGGCGGAGTCCCGAGCTGCTAGCCGGCATGCGGTTATTCTCTGGCACGGACTCTGACCGAACCCAAAGTTGGTTAATCTATCAATGGTACAGGAGTTGGGCAAGAATGGGGATGGGAAATTGGGCAGATCGATTCGTTATTTGCGAACTTGGAGAGACTCTCCTGATTACCCGGTGAACCTGGTTCCAGCCCGCTGAGGGACTCGGATGCGGTGCGCCACACCCGGGTCACCATCCAGGTCCCGTGAAGGCCCTAGCGGTCAGTCCTCCTCTTGGATGCGGGTGGCGACAAGCACGCCATTGGCAAAGTTGCCCCTCACCTCGATGAGCTGCTCACTGAAGCTGTAATCAGACACAGCCGATGTGTCTATGGTGATGCCAAAGATCTCGATCGTCGATGCATTCACGAATGTAGGAATCCCCTCGACCTCGGCATTGTGGTTCGACGGCGCTCCATCGAGTTCCAGTTTGCTCGCCACGAGCATGCCGTTTTCGAGGTAAACCTTGGCCTCCAGGTAATCGGATGAGATCAGCTGGTCGAGGCTGAAGCTGGAGTTATCACCGCTATCGCTCTCCATGATGGTGGAGTTGTCGACCTTGATGGTCCGGCCCAGAAGGATCAGGGTGCCGCCACTGACATCGACATTTCCTATCCCAAGAAAGCCGCTGATTTTGCCGCGCTCCGAGGCAATGACCTTGAGTGTGATCTCTTCGGCGAGCAGGATGTCGCCGTTCATCACACCCTCGACCTTAGCGACGCGCCCGATCGTGAGTTGACTGGCGGCACCGTTCAGGGAGGTGGCTGAGGCATCCACAACCTGTCCGTTGAGTGAGAAGAGGTCGTTGGCATCGAGCGGCTGGGTGATCTGGCCCTCAATTTCGACCTCGTCACCATCCTCTGCCACTACCCTGTCGCCGTCGCCTTCGATCTCGATGGAGTCGGCGATGAACAGGCCGCCGGAGAAGCTATCACCCTCAACCTCGACAAATGTGCCTACCGCCGGGATCGACTCAATGTTCGAGGCATCGATGGTCAAGCTGCCGATCTGGAACTGATCGCCGGAGATCGAGCTGATGACTCCCGAGACCTCCAGTTCATCCCCTGACCATGCGAGTGATATAACCTCGATGCGGGTGGCGAGGATGATTCCGCTGCCATCGGTGAAACCGCTAACCTCCACCTTGCTGTTAACTGGCAGATTCTCGAGGGAGGTGTCGTCGATTCTGTTGTCGAAGACTGTATCGCCGTCCACACTAACTGTCTGATCCATAACCCTGAGTGTGTCGTTGTTGGCAATATCATTACTATTGACCAGACCTTCGATCAGGCTGTCGTAGGTCACCGACTCCGCGCTGCCCGTGGCGCTTGTCGTGTCGCTGCTGCCACTGATGCGAACCACCATGCCGATGGCCAGATCATCCTGGGTCGCATCGAGATTGTTGACCATGATACTGGCGGTGTCGGTGTTGAATTCGATGCCATTGACGAAGATGGAGCCAAAACTGGTGACCCTGCCCTGGGTAATACCGGTCCCCCCGATACCGCCGTCGGCAACCTGGTTGCCACCGGGACCGCAACTGTAGAGTCCGACGATTGATGCCACCATCGCCAACCAAATCAGGATCTTGAGTAGCCGTCTATTCATCCGGTGTTACATCCTGTTCGAAATAGTAGATGCCGATGCCAGCATGCTTGCGTCCTGTACCGCCGGAATCCGGGTTCACGTCCCGATCGTGTTGTGACAGATATTTGTCGCACTCCACCAGCAGCGCCTGGGACTTTTCTGCACTCATGTTGCGAAAGTCGTGCAGCGCCTCCATGGGGAGGTTGTCGT
>NATV01000070.1 GCA_003094535.1 gamma proteobacterium symbiont of Ctena orbiculata
ACATCGGTGACCAGGCTCACCGTCACGGGCGTATCACCCAGGCCGGTGTCGTTGTTGAGGACAGTTGACGAGCCCCCCACCAGGGTGGTGGCGGTGCCACCTTCGGCCACCGTGATACTGTCCGCGTTAGCACCCGGCGTAGCATCACTTACCGGCGTGACGTTGATCGTCACCGTGGCATCAGCCGTTTCACCGTCGTTATCGGTGATGCGGTAGGTAAAACTGTCGGTGAAGTTTTCCGAGCCGTCGTGGGTATAGCTGAAGGTACCATCGCCATTGAGGGTCAGGGCGCCGTTGGTCACATCGGTGACCAGGCTCACAGTCACGGGCGTATCACCCAGGCCGGTGTCGTTGTTGAGGACAGTTGACGATCCACCTATCAGGGTGGTGGCGGTCCCGCCTTCGGCCACGGCGATACTGTCGGCATTGGCAATAGGGGTGCTGTCGCTGACCAAAGTAAAATTTATGGTCGCTGCAAGGGTGTTGGAATCGGTATCACCATCGTTTGCGGTGACACTGAACGCCGGGGCCACTTCATTGCCATCATCGACAAACTGCACCAGACCGCCCGTCAAGTTGACGCTGGTGAAGTTGGTGATCGATACACCGGGGTTGGTACTTAGCTGAAAATAACCCCCGGTTACACCAGTGACGGTATAGGTAAAGGCCGTGTCGTCCGCATCGGTGATGGCAAAATCAGTATCACTGAGAGTGACGGTCTGGCCTTCATCCAAGGTGAGCCCGGCACTCGTGAGTACCGGCGCATTGTTGCTGCCGTTGATCGTAATGGTAACCGTCGCGGTAGCGAAACCTCCATTGCCGTCACTTATCTGATAGGTAAAACTGTCATCCACGCTGCTACCGGCGCCCAGTCCGTCAAACTGACCGTTGGTGTTGTAGGTATAGCTGCCATTGGGTTGAAATGTGACTTGCGCGCCCGAAGCCAGGGTTACCGGAAGACCTGGGGTGTAGGCTCCCCCTTCAACCTGGGTTACCTGCAAACCATCTCCCTCCGGATCGCTGTCCACGCCGGATCCGGAATCATCCGTGATGACATTGCCCGAGACGAAACCGCTTTCAGATACGGAATTGGTGTTGTCTGTCGCCGTGGGCGAATCATTCTGCGGATTGACAGTAATCGTCGAAGTCGTAATGGGACCGGTCAGGAGCGAACTGTCCTGAACAAAAATGTTGACCGTACGGTCGCCGGCTGTCGGATCCTGGGAGATGTTTTCATAGGTCACACCACGCAGCAGGGTCTGCAGATCGGCTTCCGGCATCCAACCGGGGCCATCCGGCATGACATTAAAACCGGAACCGTCGAAATCGATGACAAAGCTGGTGCCGCCGACCGATCGAGTCACCGTATCTGCGCTACCGTAGCTGAAGGTATACCCGGCGATAACAATCTGTTCGCTGCCCCCATCCAGGAAATTCGACAGATTGATACTCAGGTTTTCATAGAGGGTTGTTTCCGCATCGCTGATCGTCGCATCGGCATCGACGAGATTGACAGCCCCGGCGTCTTCCGTGAAGGTGACAGCGAAGTCGGTACCCGCACCATCGGAGCCGTTCAAATCCACAACCGGCGCATCATTCACCGAACTAACATTCAAGGTGAGATTCTGCGTAACGCTGGCACCGCCGTCACCATCTGTTATGTCGATCGTGACACTGCGTGAACCGTCGGTTGGATTATCGATATTGCTGTTTTGATACGTGATGTTGCGAATCAACGCGGTGACGGCGGCGGGCGATGAATTCGAGTTCAGAGCAACTGTCAACGGATCTGTGCCTGTACCTCCCGTCACGCTGCCGATTACAACACCACTGTAGGTCACATCACTGCCATCGAATCCTATCTCTCCGCTGGCCGTCCCTTGATTGAAAATCGAGAATACGTCTTCCGCGGCCTGCAAACCGCTATCGACCTCGACGGTGAGTGAGCCTCCGGCAAAGTTGCCCGAATCGGGATCACTGACCACCACATCGCCACCCTGCTCAAGCAGTACGACGCCGTCGCCCTCCGTATAATTCCGGATATCCCCATCGAGGTTGGTCACACCGGGCGCGTCATTGATGGGGGTATAGCTAATGGTTGCCGCCAGGGTGTTGGAATCGCTGACGCCGTCATTCACGCGGACGCTGAAACCGGGGGCAACCTCGTTATCATCATCGACAAACTGCACCAGGTTGCCGTTCAGGTTCGCGGTGGTGAAGCTGGTGACCGAAACCCCCGGATTGCTGCTGAGCTGAAAATAACCACCCGATACACTACTCACCGTATAGGTGAAACTACTGTCCTCCGGGTCGGTCACAACAAAGTTGGCCCCGGTGAGGGTAACCGTCTCCCCTTCGTTGATCGACAATGAGGCGCTATCGAGCACAGGGCTGTCGTTGGCATCGAGAAACAGTTCGCTCACATCCGTGGGCGTGAACGCACGATTGTAGAGCCTGATCTCGTCAATCGCACCATCATACTCGTTGTGACTGGGGCTGGAGGCGCCAATGCGCAGTGTATTGAAGTTGTCGATACTGCCGACAAAAGGGTTGTTTACTGTGTCGGCCAAACCGTTGTCAACATAGAGCATCCAATCGGCCCCGCTGACAGTGCCCACTACGTGATGCCAGTTACCATCGAACAGTCCACCGGCGGTCAGCACTACACTATCGACCCCTGAACTCACTTGGAATGTGATATCACCAACACCTGTCGTATAAAACACGTAACCGTCACCGCCATCCATGTCCCCCAGCAGTCGTGCGGTTGATCCGGAATAGGTGGAGTTGAACCAGAAGGCCACCGTGAAGTCACCGACGCCAAAGTTGGTAGCCGCACTGTCGGCGGCCTCGACCCGGTCGAAGTCGGCGTTGAAACTCAGCGCATGGCTACCTACCTGGCCGGTGGTGTAGACCGGACCGCCAACGAGCGATCCATGGTTACCCGTGGCACTGGAATCGAACGCCGTGCCGCCACTGCCTTCGTCGAAGGTATAGTGGCCCACCAGACCGGTGACAATATCGAGGGTACCGCTCCAGCTTGTCTGCAGGGGACGGCTAAAGGCAATTGCGGTTTCGATGGATCCAACACTGTACTCCAATTGCCAATCACCGCCCGATGCGGTGTGTCCCGTGGTGTCATCCGAAGCGGCAGCATCGGCGCCGGTCAAGGCGGCGAATTGTTCGATAAATCGTTCACCGGATGCAGTGGCGGCAATATCGCAGCCATAGAACAACCAGTCACCCTCGAGGCTGAGCGCCTCGCCCCAGGCCGTAATCCGATCCGCCGACTGTTGCAGCGTTTCCAGGTCCAGGTTTGCATCACCCAGCCGTATCTCTCCCTCGCCACCGTGACTGATCAGATGAATTGCATCCAAGCCCCGGTATTCCGCCAGGATTTCACTAAGCTGGTCTATCCCGTTGCCATCGGTGTCGAGCAGCACGACCTCGAAACCGCGTCCACCGCTATCGCGGCTGATCAAATCATCGAGCAGGGATTGATAGTCGGGTGTCGCCGGATCGATGATCACCAGTTCCCGGGTCGTTGGATCGGGTAGAACGGATTGAGTTTGCGTGTCGGTCTGCAGTGCAGCTTCGATGACCTGGAGATCGGTTTCGTCATCCGCCTGTCCGGTATCGTTCGGTATCAGATCAACCGCAACGCCCACCAGGTCGGCGGACAGCAGCAATCGGGGTTCCAGCTCTTCACAGACCAGGGAATTGGATTGACTGTTGCGTCGTCTGTGTCTCATTGCACGACGATCCTGGTCTCGATACCCATGCCTGCAAGCTGTTTCCGGTAGTTGTCAGCCACTCTTCGGTTCTTGAAATACCCCAGGGAGATATGCCCTTTCAACGAGCCCTTGGCGATTACATAGGTATCCTCAACACCCTTCTGCTTGAAGGACTCCGCCTCATGCAATGCCTTTTTCAAGGGCAGCAGCGAATCCTGGGTTACCACTAAATAACGCTCTTTTTTCCCAGCCTTTTGCTCGCCACCCCGGGTGGCCACATTGTCGGCCACCCCCGAATCCGCTGCGGCACTCTCGGGGGTATGCAGAGTCTCGGCAGAAGGCCTGTTCCCAACCACGGCATCAGGCTGGTTCTCCACAGTGGAGTCCGGCGCTGTCTCCACCATCTTATCGAGAAAACTGACCTGGCAGCGCAAGCCGCTGGTCAGGCTGTAGTCGTCATTGGGAATCTCCAAACGGATGCGGAAGGTACCGCTGGCCGCATCAAGAATCGGATCGACAATCTTGACCACCGCCTGGTGATTTCCACCGACAGGCAGCTCAGGTGTGACCAAGGCCAATTGTCCGGTCTTGACCTTACCCAGCATAGTGATCGGCGCCACGACTTCGACCCGCAGCGGATTAATCCTGGCGATTTTGATGATGGGGCGCTCCTCCACGGACTCGCCCGGATTGAGATAGCGCTCGACCACGATCCCACCGATTGGACTGCGTATCGTGTGACGGTTGTAGAGTGCCTCGGCCTGCTTCAGATCGAGTTCCGCGAGGAACTTGTTCTCTTTTGCCTGAGCAAGTCTGTAGCGGGTCAACCGTGTTTCGGTCTCGACCTTGTCGAAGTCCTGAAAGGAGGAGAGGTTTTTTTCGTGCAGCTCCTTGACCCTGCCCAGCTGACGCCGTCCGTAGGCAAGACTAACCTCCTGCAGACGCACATCGCTGTTGATCGACGCCTTGGCTCTGGCGTACTCCAAGGCGGCCAGTTCGACCTCGGATTCCAGTTTGGCGATGACCTGGTGCCTCTCTATGCGGTCCCCCACATCCACCGAGACAGCCTCGAGGATGCCGTCGATCCGGGAACTCAGCTCCACCGACATCGAGGGTTCGATGACGCCATCCAATTTTTCTGATCCCTGTGCAATACAAGTTGTCGATAAGAGGCAACTCAGGCCCCCAATCAGTAACTGCCATTTTTGCATGTCGTTTTTTATTCACTCTGTTACCAACACTCGCTGAAGATATTGAGAGAAACAGGGTAATGGTAATAATTCTTATTCCCATTCTATATCAATACCTTGCTAGATATGTTTCGGGTGAAGGCTCAATTTCTTGACCTATGAAACGTGACAATCCATACAAATTTCACAGTTTAAGACCCATATTCCCAAATTCACTTGATTTTTACAGGGTTAATTCCCAATGAAATGGCAAGCGGAACAATGAGTGCCCTTCAAATACTGAAGCGCTTGAGAAACATCTGCCGCAGTGAACGGTACCATTGCCAGCCAAGGGGTTCTGGCGGGTGCTCAAAACGGACGATCACACGCTCACCCATTCGTGCCAATTGACGATGCAAGCGTAGTCGCATCTCAAATATCGCCTCCAGGGGCCGCATGCCATCGGTGTCGTCTGGATGCAAGGTGAATTCACCGCCGCCCAGGGTACCCAGCGCGGGGCTGGGCAAGCGCAGTCGGGATTCGGGTATGTGCCGCAGCAGGGTGACAGGCAGAACGACCTCCGGCCTGTCGGCGTAACGCGCCTCGATGCTTCGCGTGGCACCGCGCACCAGGCCGATAGCCTGCTGCGATACAGCCACCCTGATCTCCGGTTGTCGTTTATCCAACACATGGCCGATCAGCTCACCCTGGCTGAGAAACCGGCCCGGCAGATCGCCAGGCTGCTGAACCAGAAAGGTCCCCTCGACAGGACTGAGGAGCAAAAGCCGCTCCGCCAGCTCCCGCTTTTGTGCAATCTCGGTCTCCAGCAGACGGATCTCATCCAAGAGAATCTCCGCTTTGACTGTTTTTCGCTCGCTGACAAGGACCTCATGTTCTCTCCGCAAGGCATTCATATGTCCGGCCAGCCGTTTCAACTCAGTCCGAAGCAACGGGTCCTCCAGCGCCACCAGGGGCTGGTTACGCGTAACCTGGGTATCGGGTGCGGCCAACAGTTCCACAACCTCACCTGCCGTGCCTGCGCGGACCTCCGTGCCATCGGGCGGCAGGATAATCCCATCCGCATGGGTGGCATGGGGAGCGGGTATGACGAGCAGAATCAACAGCAGCGAACCAACAATCGCGGCCGTGGCCAGCATGGCCCGCCTGCGCCGCCTGGCAAGCCGCGGACTGCTGAAAAGAAATCTCAGCTGGCGGATCAGCGGGAGCATGGCCATACCGACCAGGGCCCAGAGTGCAATCGCCCAGCCCACCAAGGGATATCGTTCGGCCACAAACAGCATGATCGTGATCAGAATAAACCAGCGATAACAGAACGCGGCAAATCCGTAGAGGATAAACCAGCCCCGTTCCCAGTCGTTGCGGGCCGGTGATTCCGCATCTTCCAGGTCGTACAGATAGTGTTGTAACAGATAACCCAGATAGCGGTTGGCGCGTTGGGAGAGGTTGGGGATATCGAGCAGATCGGCAAACACATAGTAACCGTCAAACCTGAGCAGTGGATTTCCGTTGACCAGCAGCGTGGAGAGACCGCCGATCAGCATCATGTTGTAGGCCGCGGCATTGAGCCAACCAGGCCCGGTGGCCAACCAGAGCCAGAGCCCGAGGCTGGCAAGCAGCAGTTCTGTCATGATTCCCGCCGCACCAACCGCAATCCGCGCCCGCCGTTCGCTGAAACCGCCGGCCGCGGAGGCGTCCACATAAGGCATCGGGATTAGTGCCAAAAACAGCACCCCCACCTGATGGACCTCACCTCCCCAGTGCTTGGTGGCAAATCCGTGCGCCGCCTCATGGACGAGTTTCATCAACAGGTAGACCGCCCCCATCAACAGCAGGTTGTCCGCCGAGAGCAGCTGGCTGGTGACGTTTCGGGTGATCTCCTGCCAGTGCAGCATTGCCTGCAGCAGCCCGCCCGACACCAGCAACAGCCACAACCCAAGTCCGACCCGGCTGAAGAGCGGCCGGACGGCCGGCATCAGCCTGGTCAGCACCTTGTCCGGATCCCACAGCGGGAGACGCAGGGAGAGCGGATTACGCAGTTGCAGCAGCCACTGCCGCGGCTGTTTGCGGCGCTCAAGAATTTTCAGCGCATCGCTGTCGGGGTGTTGCATCAGCGCCCCACCGCCTTGCAGCTGCATCAACAGGCGAATGAACTCATCCCGTGCCGATGGCTTGAGCTGCCGCTGCTGTCCCTGATGCCAGATCTCCTCGAGCGTCAGTGTGCCGTCGAACCGGCTGATCAGCCGGTAGGCCCCAGCCGAGAGGCGGAAGTGACGCTCGTTGACAGGATCCTGCAGGAGATACCAGGTCTCACCCTGATAACGCTGCCTGCGGATCACAATCTGCGGATTGAGACGGGGACGCGTACCGGCAATCTGCCGCCAAAGCGCGTCCATCAACCCCACCAGCGCCACAGCTGCAAGCGCAGCCAATCGACCACGCGATGGGTGGCAAGCCACAACAGGCTACGCTTGCCCGCATCGATTTTCGCCACTCCCTGCAGCCCCGGGCGCAAATGCTCATCCCTATCCGTCAGTTCCGCCTCGAGGGTAAACAGGTAACTGCCTTCAAATGCCGAGGCCAGAGGCAGAATACGTTTCACGGTGAAGGCGTGATCGAGATGCGGGTATCCCGCCAGGCGCAATTGGCCGGACTGACCGACCTGCACATCGGCGATATCCCGCTCATCAACCTGCAGCATGACGCGATAGCGATCCAGCGGAGCGATCTTGAACAGCTCCTCTCCCCGTTTCAGGGGGATGCCGAGGGATTGGGTGAGATCGCCGCTTACGATGACACCGGTAAGAGGCGCCTTGATCCGACTCCTTTCAAGTTTCATCTCCACCAGCTCGAGCTCCGCCCGCAACTGCTGCCCCTGCGCCTTTAGTACTGCCACCTTGCTCCGCTCATGGGCTGCCATCGCCTCACGCTGCTCCCGTTCCAGCTTTGCCAGCTCGGAACGCCATTTGGCCTGCTCAAGGGTCAGATCCTTGTCATCCAGCTGACACAGCAATGCCCCCTCGGTCACGATATCGCCCGCTTTGACAGCCACATCCTGCAGATAGCCGTCAAACGGGGAGGTGATGACACGCTGTATGCGACCCTCCAGATTGGCCCGCGCATCGATCCGGTAATCACCCTTGACCACCCCGGAAAAAACAAGCACCGCCACCAAACCGGTCAGACCCAGCTTCAGCCACAATCCCTGCGGACCAAGCCGGCGTTTCAGCCCGTTTCCCAGGCGTTCTCTGATCAGGTGATGCAGGGGACGCTCGTTACGTTGCTGTTGGTAGAGCAACAGCCCGATCAAGCCGGCAGCCTGGAGGGATTCCGCCTGTTCCGCAGGGGTGAACGGTTGCGCTCGATGGCGCTCAAGCAAGAGTGCGCCGACCGGCATCTCCGCCGCCTGCAGCGGAATCGTACACAGCGTCGCCCGCCCGACCATTTCGGCCAGGTTCTGCTGGCAGCGCAGCAGCAGATCGCGCTCCGCGTTCACGGCCGGATAGTACAGCGGCGCCTGTTGATCGATGGCCTCAAACATCGCCTCCTTGATGGCGCGCACCAGACCCGTTTCCCGCTTGATCTCGATCCGTGGGTAGGTGGCCGAGATTTCGAGCCGGCGCGGGTCACCCAGTGCCAGGGTTACCCGGTCACACTGAAACCGTTCGGCGAACAGCTCGACTGCTCTCGCCGAGGCTAGCGGACCCTCGGTCAACCGTGCAATCCAGTGGGCAGCGGCGGGCTGGCTTCCGCCGGTCTGTTTCAGCAACAGCTGCAACCAGTGCAGACTCCACTGCAGGGCCTGCAATGCGGCTTTCTGTTTGTCGGCCGAGCGGCGGTTCATGCGCAATGCGACAGCGACCATCGGCTGCTCACCCAGGATCAGCGGCATCGCTATGTGGTCGCTGCCCTGGGTTGCTTGACCGGCAGCGGGAACAATCATCTGTCTGCGGGTTTCGAGTGCCTTGAGTGCGATCTTCAGCAAAACCTTTCCCGGTTCCATCTCTTCCGGCCAGCGCACGACACTGATCCGCCCAGGCTCCTCGGTGCCTTTCTCAATGACAATAGCCGACTGGATACCGCTGACTAAGCGGCACAGTTGCTTCAACCACTGCTGTATCACCACGCGGGAAGATGCAGGCATGCTCTGAAAACTCCAATGATTCCCAGGACCCGTAAATACACATACAACAGGCCCTAAACACTATTTTCGGTAATCCGGAGGATATCTTTACGTACAGGCCGTCTTGGCCATGCCTATCCGTCCCAGCGCGTGATCGTTTTTCTATTGATAGATCTGACGAAAACCGGCTTCGGAAAAACCATTCAGCCTACGTTTTCCCACCAGGATGATCGGCACGCCCTTGCCCCCCAGTTTCTTGTAGTCGCGCCTGCCTTTTTGGCTCGTTTCCACATCGTATTCCACATAGGGGATAGCATTTCGCTTGAAATAGCGGCGGGCCTTTTTACAGTAACCGCACCTTTTCGTGCTGTACATCACCACCTTTTCACGACCGGAAGCGGTAATGGACTTATACTTCGGTGCCTGATAGAGGTTAGGTTTGACCGTGACCGGTTTAGACTCTTCCGTTGCCGGCGGCCGATCACCAAAATGGATCTTTCCGTTCTCATCCCGCCACTGATAGATGGCGTCCGCACTGACTGATCCGCCTGTCGATACAATAAGCAGGCATCCCAAAACCAAATGAAACGGTCTCATTGTCACTTCCTTTTTTACACCATGAGGGTGAGTCGCAGCGCGAGTGACGGCTGTCTGGATTCACACGCCTTATATCAGCCTTGGCTAGTGCTGCAACTCGAGTAGTTTCGCTGCCACTCGTCCCGACCCGAACAGCTTCCTCGCCATCTCGATGCCCGCCCCGATATCATCAACCTTATTGCCGAGGTAGAGCCTGACACCCGCATTGTAGAGAATGGCATCGAGATGGCTGTCGCTTTTTTCCGTCAGCGCATCCTCGACGATACGCGCGGTGGCATCCACGGACTCGCAGGGATGATGAGGACGAGGACTAAACCCGAAATCGGCAGGATCGAGAATATATTGAGTAACCTGACCCTCTTTATAATCGGCCACGGCCACCGCCTCCATCGGCAGTTCGTCACAGCCATCCAGCCCCTGCACCACCATCACCCGCTGCTGGCCCCTTTCGCCGGCGGCGCTGGCAAAGCGCTCGAGGAAGCTTTTATGGGCGGCGCCAAGCAGGGAATAGGGGGCCGCCGCGGGATTGAGCATCACCTCGCAGGCGTGGATAAACGATCGATAGAAGAGTGTCTGGCGTATCGGCTTCAATCTCTCCACACCATGCAGATAGCAGCTGGCATGCAGGTGACCGAATCCCTTCTCTTCGATATCCCTCGATACGCGGTCAGCTTCCCGATAGGCGGGGATGCCCAGTGCCTCAAGCAGCCGGGCGGTGGTGACACCATTCTTGGGCGGCAACCCGCTGCTGGAGTGCATCACCACCGGCACGCCTGCCGCGGCGGTGACAATCGCCGCCGCAAGGCTGAGATGGAGAGCGTTCTTTCGTCCATCGTAGGGACCGTTGCAATTCAGCAAGCCATCGACCCTGGGGGCGATCAGGGTCGCACTCGCCTCCATGGCATCGAGAAATCCCTTCAACTCCTCCACCCTCGCCCCCTTGAAGCGCATCGCGGTAAGAAAAGCCCCGACCTGGGCCGGTTGTGCCTCGCTGGAGATCAGGAACGCCATGACCTCGCGCGCCTCCTCGCGGGTCATATCCTTGGCGCCACGAGGGCCCTTGGCGGTTGCGATCAGGCGTTTGCGAAACAGCTCGGCCGCCTGGCTCCTCGGTGGTTGCATTACTCAGCTCCCGGCGGACCCCATGCCGCAGTTGCAAACCTCGATACAGTGCAGGGTGCGGCTTGCCGCACCGATTTTTTCAGCGATTGACTTCTTACATCGCATCAGCGAATACAAACGGAACATTCCGCGAGGCCTTGTAGTCCGATGCATTCACAACCCTGCTCTCCGCCACTTCTTGACGGGCTGACAGCAGGGCCTCTTCGATACGCCGGTCAGAGATATGGTAACGGGCGTCGAGCCCGATGGCGTCGATATCGGTACAGGGCTCGGCAAACAGCTGCCGGTAGAGATCGCTCATCATGTTGTAGCGGCTCGACATCAGCATGTTGGTCGCCTGTTTGATCTGTTGCATGGTCTCTTTTTCATGGCCAAACAGGCTGGTCGCCAACATTACCGAGATGGCGTGCAGCACATCGTATTGAACGTGGGCGATGAAGACGATCAGGTGGTGCCGGGTCAATTCCACATCCTCCCGCCAGGCCCAGCGAATCATGCCGCCGAGCAGCAGACTGAAGAACTCGGGAACCCCCCACTCCATACCCAATCCCACGGACGCCATCGACTCCACCAGGCTGAACGACGGGTGGCCGGCCAACAGGCGCTGGGTAAGCACATTATCGGCAACGCCGTGCAGCATGGGCACATCCTGCTCCTCAAAGGGGACGCCCAGGCCCTCGAAGAGTTGGCGGTACATGACGATGTGGGTCGTGGAGCTGAGCAGGCTGGTGAGATCCGGATAGCTGTCGATGCTGTGGGTACCCACCCCATACTCATCCGCCAGCAGCTGCGCCAGAATGATCTGCGCCAACTCCGACACCCGTTCGTTCAGACTGCCGTAAGGGAGAGAGAGAAAACCCGAAAAGCGTCCCTGCGCCAGTGCCACGCACTGGCGGGTGTTCTTCACCTGATTGAAGTAGTTGGTGGCGAAACCGCGCAATTGCGGCGCATCGAACCGAGCCTCGAAGACGCGCACGAAGCAGGGATGGCTCCATACCGGATGCGACATCACATGTTGATGGAGTTGGAGGAACATCTCCTGAAGCGCCCCTGGCCTGAACAGGTCGAGTTCATCGAACCTGTTTGCGGGTTCTCTCTCCGCGATCGCCCGCATATCCTCAAACAACTTATGCAACGGATTATCGGCGGCCTCCAGTTCATCGATAACCCGGGTAAAGTCTTTCAGCTGGCTCACTCTGAATGCCTCCAATACCTGTTCGGTATTCAGGGAGAGCAGACCAGGCAGCGGATGCACGCCGGGCAACAGGGTCGGACTGCCGTCGCTATCGAGTTGCAGCAGATCAGAGAAGCGTCGCGCGCTATCGTTGGAATTCGCGGTCGTCATATCTAGGGCCTAGGGTCGAATATCAAAGTTTACGGACTATATTCGGCAACTGTGACTGGATGACACCCGCCAGGACCTCGATCGCCTTTTTGCGCGGAAAGGTCTTGCGGTAGACAAACTGCACCCGGCGATAGGCGTCCTTGATGTGCAGTTTTCTGGCGATGATCCCCGAATCGGTGGTCCAGCTCCCCCGAATCGCCAGGGCCGGCACCAGGGTACAACCGAACCCGGCACCCACCAATTGCAACAGGGTCTCCAGGCTGGCGGCGCGCAGATCCGCCATCTCGTTATCCACGGCACTCTCCTTGATGCGGCAGACATCCATCACCTGGTGGGTCAGGCAGTGACCATCGGCCAGCAGCAGCAGACTGATCTGGCTCAGATCACGACGGCTGATCTCGTCTTTGTCATAAAGGGCGTGATTCCTCGGGTGGGCCAACCAGAAGGGCTCCTCGAACAGGGGCATTACCTCCAGCTCGGGCTCGGTTACCTCGGTGGCCAGGATTGCCACATCGATCTGATGATCCAACAAGCGTTGGCTCAACATAGCCGTGATCTCTTCAGAGAGTATCAACCACATCTGCGGGTACTGCTCCTTGAGCGGCATCAGGATCAACGGTATCAGGTAGGGGCTGACCGTCGGGATGGCCCCCACCCGCAGCGCACCCGCCAAGGGATCCCGCTGTGCCTGGGCCAGCTGCTTGATCACATCGGCCTGTTCGAGAATCAGCTTGGCGTGTTTTACGATTTCCAGGCCGATCGGAGTCGTGGAGACCGAGCGGTTGGTGCGTTCGAATATGGTGACCCCCAGCTCCTGCTCCAGCTTCTTGATCTGTCCGCTAAGGGTGGGTTGACTGATATAGCACTGCGCGGCCGCGTGGCCGAAATGCTCGGTCTCGGCAACGGCAATCAGGTATTTCAGGTCGCGCAGATTCATGAGAGTTATCGGCTTTATCGATCACCAGACCTATAATACCTTAGTTGACCCTATCGTTGCCAATGATAGATATCAATCAGACCCTGGCTGAAGGGGCAGAGCCATCCCACAGGTCAGTACGATTGAGTGTGAAGATGTATACAACAAAAGGGGGCCGAAGCCCCCTTGCCGAGTAAATGCCTGGAGATGGCTTACTGATTTAATCAGCGCAACACCTTTCAGCTACGAGATTTGCGTGATTTACCCTCTTCATGGTCACAATCTTTCTGCTCACGCTTTTCCTTATCATGATCGTCATGCTCGTCTTCATCATCATGCTCATCTTCTTCGTCACGCTCGTCTTCATCGTCTTTCTCGTCTTCTTCATCGTAATCATCCGATGAATCGTCGTTTTTATTGTCGTCGTCTCGGCATGCCTTCATAGGGTGGTGATGACGCTTTCCTTTGGATCGCCACCAAGGCTTTTCACACTCGTCGTCACCGCTATTGTTGTTTTGACAGACACCGTCCGCAGAATCCAATAGTCCATTACAGTTGTTGTCGATTCCGTCCTCGCAGACTTCCAATGCCCCGGGATTGACATCCGCATTGGTATCGTCACAATCCACGGCACCGCAATTTCCACCCTCGACACTGTAACCGTCGGCATCACCATCAGTACACTCAAGCGGGCAGTCCACTGCGTTCGAATCCGCGGTATCAACGAGGCCGTTACAGTTGTTATCGATCTCATCACTGCAGATTTCATCCGCACCAGGACTGATAGAGGGATCGTTGTCATTGCAGTCTATGGCGCCGCAGGAGCCACCTTCCACTGCATATCCATCCATATCCGAGTCAGTGCACGCAACAGGACAATCGACGGCACCCGGGTCGGCAGCGTCGACCATGCCATTGCCATCGTTATCGACACCATCGGTGCAATCTTCGGCGGCACCGGGGTAGGCGGCAACGCTGTTGTCGTCAAAGTCGGCTTCTGTACCGCAGCTTTCATCTTCCGCATAGTAGCCGTCGCCGTCCGTATCGGTACAGGTCGTCGCTACCGGTGCGGGGCAGAAGAACGCATAGTCTCCTGCACTGTATGCACGCTTTGCCTGGTTATCCCTGTGACAGACTGTACAGCTGTCTGTCTGGTAGGCAGACAGCAGATCGTATCCCATACCGTTGCAACCATTGATGATATCGTCTTCCATATAACCGTAGGCGTTTGCCTCATGGAAGTTTGTTAGTGAAAATGCGCCCAGCATCAATATCGCCAAGCTCTTCTTACCAAATATCATTATTCGATCCCTCTAATCCATTTTTTAAAGATAGCGTGGCGCTGCGATACTTCTGTCGTAACAGCAACCACATCGGACAAGGCAGTGATCGGCGATGAGTTTTAGAACGATCGAAAAACAACAGCAAACGTCATCCTGCCGATGCACAACCATGCTGGACGGGATAGTGGCGAGATAGAGCGATTGCTTCTGTGAGCTCAGGCACAATACCCTGGGAGTTAATTCCCACTTTTGTTAAATCCCACAATAAATCACAGATTGTCATCTGGATAAGGATCGACGCTCAGTATCTAATGTAACCTGTGGTGAATAACAGCACCCGATTTAAACGTCGTTTAG
>NATV01000071.1 GCA_003094535.1 gamma proteobacterium symbiont of Ctena orbiculata
TCGTTGATATGCGGTACGGATATTATCTACCCTCATCTGACGAACGGTATGCCGGACGAGTCAGAATCAAGGATCATGGAACTGAAGCAGCAGGTAAAGTTGCTCAAAGAGTCGTCACAACAAAGCGACCTTGTGCGAAAAAGGTACCAGGACTCACTCGCAACCCTGAAACAAAAGGATCTTGAGTTAAAACAGAAAAAAAGGAGGATTGAGAAGGATCTCGAGATGTTGAAAAAAATGCAGCAGGAGTTGGTCGAAAAGGAGAAGATGGCGGCATTGGGAACCCTGGTTGCAGGTGTCGCTCACGAAGTCAATACGCCAATTGGTGTTGCAATAACATCTATTTCTTCCTGCGGCGAAGCGCTTAGGAGTATAAAAAAACGCTACGAGGCTGAAGAGTTGTCGGAATCGGATATGGAGATGTTCTTGGAGACCGCCGCCGATTCAATGCGGCTTACCAGGTCGAGCCTGGAACAGGCGGCGAAATTGGTCAGCAGTTTTAAAAAGATATCGGTAGATCAAAACATCGATGACACGCGGGAAATAGATATCAATGAATATCTTCTCGATATTATTAGGACATTTTACAATCAGCTGAAAAAAACAAAAATTGACGTCGATCTTGAATGTCCCCAGGGGTTGATTGTCAGGACCTATCCCGGATCACTGTCGCAGATACTCAACAATCTGCTGTCGAATGTGATCTGCCATGCCTATGAACCTGATGAAAATGGAACTGTAAAGATTAAACTGCATAAGGAAGGTGGTTTTCTGCATATGGTCTTTACAGATCTGGGAAGAGGCATGGATGCGACATTCAAGGAATTAATATTTCAACCGTTTACAACTACAGCGCGCAGTAAAGGTGGTAGTGGCTTGGGCTTGAACATTGTCTATAATCTGGTCACTCAGCGTTTCGGCGGCGAAATTAGCGTTGAAAGCGAGCCTGGGAAAGGTAGCCGTTTTTACCTAAAGCTCGCTGTAGAGGAACAGGGATAGTGGGTGATGGCTAAACTGTTTTTCTCCAATAGAACAAAGAAAAAAGCGCTCCCCGGCACGGGTTGGAAAGTGCTTATTGTCGACGATGAAGAGAGCATCCACGAGGTGACGGAGCTGGCGTTGAAACACTTTGATTACAAGGGCAGAGGCATCGAGTTCATTTCCGCCTATTCTGCACAGGAAGCGAAAGATATTGTACGAAAGGAGCGGGATATTGCCATCGTTTTGCTCGATGTGGTAATGGAGTCGGAGAATGCGGGTTTTGAGGTGGTTGAATACATTCGAACCACCCTGGGTAATAACTACATCCGTATTATTCTGCGTACCGGCCAGCCGGGTTATGCGCCGGAACACTATGTCATCGATCACTACGATATCAATGACTATAAAGAGAAGACAGAGCTTACCCAGGAAAAGTTGTACACGACCGTACGAATGGGGCTTAAGTCCTACGAAGATATTACATCACTGAACAGCCAGAGAAGGTCGCTTGAATACATCGTTCAAGCCGCACCGGCAATATTCAAGATTACAACGCTCGACAATTTCTTCCGCTCAATTCTGAATTCGGTGATTGATTTGCTCGGCATTTCGGAAGGCCACAGTAAAGTGGATCTGCTTTCTGGATTTGTCGCCTACCCGATTTCATCGCAAGGTGAGTACAAGGTTTGTCATGGAATCAACAATCACGGCGACTGGGAGGAGGAGGGGTCCAAGATAGCTGTAATGCTGCATAGACTCCATCCGCAACTCGATAACATACAGGGTGTTTTTAATGTAGAGGAGGGAACTTTTGCGATCCCGATTAAGGATAAAAACGAGATTGTGGCCGCTATATTGCTGGAGAACCTGGGCGAGATAAGCGAGCATAGCAAGCGACTGTTGAATATCATCTCGATGCAGGCCAGTTCTGCGTTCAAGAATATCGACCTGTTTGAACTGCTTTCGAAAGAGCACCAGGAGACGATCAATATATTGGCGATGGCCTCGGAACTGAAGGACGAGCATACGGGCGATCATATCAGGAGAATGGAGACGATTACTCGGCTATTGGCGGAAGAGCTGGGAATCAACGAGGAAGATGCGATCCACATGGGGCATGCAGCGACACTGCACGATATCGGCAAGCTGTCGGTCCCTGACAGTGTCCTGCAAAAACCCGGTAAACTATCTGAAAACGAGTTTGATATCATCAAGCTGCACACATTGAACGGTGAAAAAATATTGGCTGGTCACAGTCAATTCGAGATGGCCCGAGAAATCGCCATGACTCACCACGAGCATTATGACGGCAGCGGGTATCCAAACGGGCTTGCGGCAAATGAAATACCCCTTTGCGGGAGAATTACTGCATTGGTTGACGTCTTCGATGCGCTGTCCAATGCAAGGCCTTACAAGGACGCCTGGCCGCTTGATGAGGTGTTGGAGCTGATCTGGAATGAACGCGGGAGACAGTTCGATCCAGATGTGGTGGATGCCTTTTTTCGCCTGATAGAAAAAAACTCGATATGAGCTGGTCTTGACTTGAAAAGGAAGGTCAATGTGAGACGGTCAGATTTACGCAAATTTATCGGCATCTTCTCGATGCTGTTTGTTGCGCCGGCTATTCTATTGATCGGCATATCCGCATGGTTGTACCTCAACGAAGTGGAAACTGCAGATAAAGTTACCCACCAATCGGAGAAATTGCAGCTAGTTCAGAGCAGGGAAATGCTCGAAAACCACCTGCACAACGCTATCCGGGACCTAATGCTGCTGGCTGATATCGACCAGCTGCGGCGACCGCTTACATCTCCGGGTCAAAACCGAAACAATGAAACGCTGACTCGCTATTTCAAGTCAATGGTTGAGAGAAAGGGTCAGTATGACCAGATACGGTTTCTCGATCTATCTGGGAAAGAGGTGGTTCGAGTCAACTACCGTAACGGCGAGGGTGTGAATGTTGCTGAGCATAAATTGCAGCACAAGGGAGGAAGATACTATTTTACCGAGACGATGGCGAAAGGGCCTGGTGAGATCTTTGTGTCGCCAATGGATCTTAATGTCGAGCATGGAGTTATCGAATCACCTTATAAGCCGATGCTTCGCCTGGCAACCCCCATATATGATGATTTCGGTAACAAGCATGGCATGGTTATTATCAATTATCTTGCTGACAAGCTGATAGTGTCTCTCAAGGCGCAAACTGATATATCCCGGGCCAAGCTGTTATTACTCAATCGCGACGGTTACTGGTTGAAAGGAGAGTCGTCTGCTGATGAATGGGGCTTCATGTTCCCTGAAAAGCAAGCACTCACTATGGCAAATCGATACCCGGATGCCTGGAAGGCAATTAGCGGCAGCGAATCAGGGCAGATAAGCAGTGAAAACGGCCTGTTCACCTACACAACCGTTACCTTAGAACAACTGCTGGCAGGCCCGGGTCTGAAACATGAACCTATGGGCAGTCCGGTTGACGGTCAATCCACCTTGTGGAAGCTGGTACGTTTTATTCCGCAAAGCGGGATTGATCAGCCGGCTGATGCATTGGCCAAGCGATATCTTGCGGTGAATGGAATACTGCTCGTGGTGTGGGGTGTTGTGGCATTGTTACTGAGCCGGGCGAGGCAGTTCAGGATCGAGGCAGGCAGGCAGCTGCATGACAAGGAAAAGAGAATCAGTGAAATCGTAAACAGCGCATTTGATGCAATCATCACGATAAACGAAAGGGGCATCATCGAAACCTTCAACCCTGCGGCATGCAGGTTGTTCGATTATCGTGAGGATGATGTGCTTGGCCAAAAGGTCAATATGCTAATGGCCTCCCCAAGTCGTGAATATCATGACCTGCATATACAGAACTACATTGAAAGTGGAGTGGGTAAGTTTATCGATAAACCCGGTAGAGTTACCGGTATAAGAAGCGACGGAAGTGCGGTTGAAATTGAGATCTGCATAGGAGCAAAACGGGTAAACGATCATTGGCTGTTCACGGCAATATGTCGACGCTATCAGGAAGCCGGTGAATCAGACGGTAGGTTGGCTGTTTAGATACTGTACATGATGGCGGTTTATAGGTAATCAATCATGAACGACGTTGATTGCCGCCTCGTCTTTTCCGGGCACGCGACTGTTTTCTCGTCTTGATGTAGTTTCGTACTCTTTCTCCAAGAGGAAGGTGATTTGCCGGACAGCTCGCGCTCAATGATTGAGGGGGTTCCGGTACCTCTTCCCAGGATTCGACGATCTGACCGTCGGCCAGTTTAATCAGACGTCCCGCCGCCTGCTTGACGTCCGGATCGTGAGAGGAGATGAGGAAGGTGGTTCCAAAGCGGTGATTCAATTCATGCATCAGACGGATAAGGTGCCTTCCTGTCATGCTGTCAAGATTGGCCGTGGGTTCATCAGCAAGAATCAGTTTGGGATTCGAGGCAAGTGCTCGGGCAACGGCGACGCGCTGCTGTTGACCGCCCGACAGCTGATCCGGCCTTCGATAACCAAGATGACCTATCTCAACCTCGTGCAGCCAGTGGTTAGCTATCTCCATGCTCTCTTTTCGGCTTTTGCCCTGCAGCTGGCAGACGTAAGCTACATTTTCACGAGCGGTAAATACGCGAATAAGGTTATAGGCCTGAAATACAAAGCCGATATTATGCAAGCGGAACCGGGTTCGCTGTTCACTGTTCATGCCGAGGATGTCTTGACCCAGCACCTCGACACGGCCGCTGTCTGCTGATTCCAGCGCGCCTACGATATTCAACAGAGTACTCTTGCCTGAACCTGAGCGTCCGGCAACGACGGCAAACTCACCGGGTGCGATATCGAGATCGAGTCCATGCAACGCAGGAAACGGCATGGTGCCGACCCAGTAGCACTTATGCAGGCCGCGTAGGTATATAATTGACGAGTCCTGGTTGTTGCCCATGTACTATCTGTTACCTTATCTATTGTATTCGCAGTGCTTGACTCAACGACAAGTGGGTTGCTCTCCATGCCGGGTAGAGTCCAGCCAACAAGGCGGCAATAAGCGTGGCGCTGAGAATTTTCACCGCCGAATCCTGGGTCAGCTGGGGATGGATAACAGGATCCATGTAGAAAAATTCAAAGGCGTTTGCAAAGCGGGTCAGGTTGATGCCTGTATCGGCAAGGGAATAGACCAACAGACTGCCCGCCAGATATCCCAAAATTGCGCCGATGAAAATAAGCATCACGGCTTCCAGCAGCAGCATCAAAAATATCCGTATCCGCGTAGTACCTATCGCAACGATGACGCCAAGCTCTTTCTGACGCTCATGCAGAGCAATGAGCATGGTGTTGAGGATTTCAATAATCACCAGGATGATCACAACCAGCAGGATGACGAAACCGTAGGCATCACTGAATTCCAACCACTGTCTGACCATTGGGTCGAGTTCTTGCCATGGCATGATTTCATATTTGTGCTCAGACAACTGCTGGGTGAAGAGCCGGTAGAGATCGTCGGTATGCTCATGGATATCCGCGCGAATGACGATATCGGTGACTGAGTCGCCCATTTGCAGCCATTGTTGTGCGCTGTTGAGACTGACCAAGGCCAGGCTTCTGTCAATCTGCGGCGCCCCGGTCTCAAGGATGCCACGGAGAAAAAAGACATCCGAGACCATCTCACCGTTCAAGCGCTGTACCATCAAAATGACTCTGTCACCCAGCTCCGCGCCCAGGTTTTGTGCAACGGTATAGCCGAGTATCAGGTCGTGACTTATGCCCGGTCTCAACCAAGTACCGCTTGTCACCCGTTGATCCATGGATGTTACCCATGTCTCCTGTTCCGGGTCGGTTGCCATGACCTGGACGCCCGCGCTGCTGCCGCCTACGGAGGCCAAACCCGAAGTTCTAATACGCTGGGTCCAGCCCACGATTTCGGGGTAGCTTTGCATCAGCTTTGAAACCTCTTCCGGTTCCTGGATACGGTCGCTGAGGTTTTGCGAGGCCTCGAAACCTGTGGCGTGGATCTGCAGATGTCCGGTGTAGCTGAGGATGAAGTTGGTCTTCATTTGACTCAGCCAGCCGTCATTCAATGCGCTGAGCAGGGTCAGCGTGGCGATACCGAAGATCATGGTCAGCAGGGTAATCAGGGTGCGGCGCCGGTTGCGCACCAGATTGCGAGAGGCAAGATGCAGATAGGTGATCGGACTGAGGCCTTCCGAGCTATCCATTTCTTATCGCCTCCACGGGTTGTAGCATGCTTGCGCGCCACGCAGGATAGAGACCCGCAAAGATCGATGCGATCAAAATTACCCCGCTGGTGATACCTAGATGGTCGAGCTTGAGATGCGGGTAGATCAGCGGATCGACGTAGAACCGCGATGTGGAGCCGAGCAGGATTGAGAGATCGATGCCGTAATTGCTGCTGAACAGTACGATCACATAACCCAGTAGGATGCCGGAGAGTATTCCCACAATGCCTATGACCACAGCCTCCACCAGCAGGATGCCGGCAATCTGGTAACCTGTGGTGCCAATCGCCATCAATACACCGAACTCTCTCGTCCTTTCCAGCATGGATATCAGCATGGTGTTTAGCTCGCCCGCCAAGACGATGAACAGTACAACGCCAAGGAATAGATAGAGAAAGCCATTATGCAAGGTTACCCACTCCTTCATCACCGGGAACATCGAGTACCAAGGCATAACCTCAAGCTCATCCCCTTGTAGAGCTGCCTCGAGTTCAGCCGTCAGGGAGGGGACGCGCTTTTCTTCGCTGCTGATAACGACCGTGGTTATCCGGTCCGTCATATCCACCATCTCCTGCAGTGTCGCAAGCGTGGTAATCGCCATACCCTTATCCAGCCCCATTTCGCCGCTGGTGATGATACCAATCAGCGTAAAAGATTCAGCCAGCATGGCACCAAAGCGGTCATAACCGATGATGATCACCTCGTCGCCGAGTTTGACCTGAAGATTATTGGCGGTGGTTGCACCAAGAATGAGTGTGTACTCGTCTTCAGGTGCCAGGAATCGACCGATACCGATCCGTTTACCGAGTTGGGTCACCTCTCCCTCACGCAGCGGATCCATTCCGATCAGCATTACACCCTGGGTGGTGATGTCGGAGGCGGCAAGGCCGAAACTCTCCAGGCGCATGCTGTAACGGGATACGTCAGCCTGTCGCAGAGCCTCAACGACTTTTTGCGGATTGGCGATAGCCTTGGACAGTTCGGGATGCTGAAAAAAACCCTGATGATGGATTTGAATGGAGCCAATGATCGCGTCCTGAAAGTTACCCAGCATGTTGCGGTGCAGACCCTCGTTGAAACCCCAGAGAAAAATCAGCGAGGCGAGGCCAACTGCAATTGCACCGATGGTCAGAAATGTCCGACGACGATGGGCGAGCAGATTTCGTAACGCTACAGTCAGGATGGTATTGATGACAGTTGAGGTTGACTGGTTCATCTGCTTACCGGTAAATGATTAGCGTGGTACCTGTAATCAAGGATAATCCATTTTCCGCATCCACCGTACCGGCATGCGTCAACTATTTTGATTTGTCGGGGGTGAATATTTCGTCTGACAGCGGGACGTTGAATTGAATTGACTCTAAGGTAATGACAGTGCGCTTGCCTGTCTGGTCCAGGGGGGTCATGGTCCAGCGGGTCGGTATCAGGCGTCCGTCCATCTCTTTGACCTGGTCAAAAGTCATGCGCCGGTTGGCCCTTTTCTCGCATAAATACTCCATTTCCACTGGAATGCCATCGCCACGAATGCGTTGAATCAACCGTTTCCAGGTGACCTTGGCCGTGGCCGAGGGCGTCGACTCTATGGTGATGATGGCCTGATCCCCGTTACCTTCCCGTTGCAGAATTCGGTGGCTGTAATGATTGATGAGTGAGTCTGTCTCCAACAAATCCTGATTGTTGAAATCAGAACCCATCCATGGATCCTGCATCATCGCCGGCGAGATATTGATCTGTCTGCGCAGCTTGGGCAGGTACATGGAGAGGATATTGTCGACCTTCAGGTAGAGCGTACCCTTGGTTTTGCGGGGCGAGAGGATCTCCATGCGAAAGCGGTTGTTGGCCATGTCATCATGACTGCGGAACGACATACTGCGCTGCCAATCAGGGCGGATGATATCGACCTGATAGACAGCGACGGAAGCGCTGGAACGCATCAGCGCTTCGGTCTTTTTCAGCAGCGCTACCGCCTCCGGTTCTGATTCACCGGCCAGGCTACTGCCGCTGTAGATGATCAGGAGCCAGAAGACTCGAATTAGCCCTTTCATACAATAACTCACATCCGTAGTCGGAAATCCAGATAGTTTGATTATAAGCATTTGTTAATATATTGCTAGTTCAATGACTGGCAAGGTCACCGCGCCAAATCGATTCGGCGCTTCGCATAGGTTATATAACTATATGTAATTAAAGATATTTTAAGTTATTGTCCCATGCTCGCCGCATCGGACAACTCCCCGTCCCCACGGAAGAGTGTGGGAGCCGGTCAGGATAGAGGGGGCCTGGGTTGGACTGTGGGCGGGGAAGCAGCTGGCAGGGGCCCTATCGACTGCTGTGGAGCCGATTCATCGCTTTTTGCAGCTCTCCGTTAACGATCTCATGCAGCGAGTCAATGGCATCGTCAATGGCGCCGTCGATTGCCTCCCGGTCGCTCTTGGAAGGGCGCCCCAGAACATAGTTCACCACTGCATGGCGATCGTTGGGGTGGTCGATGCCAATGCGTAGGCGATGGAAATCCCTGCTGCCGAGGGCGCTCATGATATCTCTCAATCCGTTATGGCCCGCATGTCCACCACCCGTCTTTAGGCGTACCTGCCCCGGTTCCAGATCGAGTTCGTCATGAACCACGAGGATCTCCCCGGGTGAGATGCGGAAATAGTTGGCCAGGCTGGATACCGCCTGACCGCTGCGATTCATGAAGGTCTTGGGTTTTAACAGACGAAGCTCTTTGCCGGCGATCGTCAGTTTGCAGACCAGGCCGAGGTGGCGTGACTCGCTGCGAAAGGATTGGTGCTGTTGCTGGGCCAACCTATCGACAAACCAGAAGCCAACATTGTGGCGGGTCGCTTCGTAATCCGCGCCGGGATTGCCCAGGCCGACGATGAGTTTGATGGGCTGGTCTACCACGCTATGATCCGTTTAGCGCGCTTTTGACAGAATAACCGTGGCGGCCGATTTCGAGAGGAGCGGGGGGGCGGTGAATTCGCCCCCCCGATTAAAGTTACTCCTCAGGCGCTTCGCCACCACCCTCTTCGGGTGCTTCTTCATCTTCTATGACTTCGGTGGTGTGAGCAGTGTGGATGGTGAGAACGATGGGATCCTCATTGCCTTCATGGGTGATCAGATCGACACCCTCTGGGAGCTTCACTTCCGAGGCGTGCAGAACGGTACCCATCTGCAGGTTGGACATATCGACCTCGATGAACTCCGGCAGGTCCTTCGGCAGGCAGCTGATCTCCATGTCGCTCATGACATGGCTGGCCTGGCCACCGGCTTTGATCCCGGGACAGGTCGATTCATTGACAAAATGGATCGGAACATGGAGGCGGATTTTCTCGTCTGCCTGCACACGTTGAAAATCGACGTGGAGGATGAAGGGCTTGGCCGGATGGCGCTGCAGGTCCTTCAGCACCACGGTCTCCTTCTTTCCCTCGAGCTTCAGGCTCAGGAGGTTGGCGTAGAAACCCTCGCTCTCCAGCGAGTGGGCCAGTTCATTGTGGGGTACGCTGATCATGGTCGGATCCTTGTGGGCTCCGTAGACGATGCCCGGTACCAGGCCGGCACGACGCAGGCGGCGGCTCGCACCTTTCCCTGAATCGCCCCGTTTTTGAGCGTTGACTTCGAAATTGGCAGACATGGCAGACTCCGTATCTGTAGCATTGGTTGAATTGGACAGGCCGCCCCGCGACCAAAGCGGCTCCCTATCGCTGCTTCTAGTGCAGCGGACGCGCGATTCTAACAGGATTGGCTTTTTTTTCCAGCCCCAATCGACAATCCCGATCCTGATTCCCGCTTCACGGGCCACGGCTTGGGTGGGGTGGGCCCAGTCAGTCGATGAAGAGAGAGCTGACCGACTCTTCGTTGGAGATGCGCCGCATCGTCTCCGCCAGGAGTTCGGCAATGCTTACCTGACGTATCGGGGTGCACTGCTTGGCCTCTTCCGAAAGCGGAATCGTGTTGGTGACCACCAGCTCGTCGAGTTGGGAGTTGCTGAGATTGGCAACCGCAGGCCCGGAGAGTACCGGGTGGGTACAATAGGCCACCACTTTGGCGGCACCGTGCTCTTTCAGTGCCGCCGCTGCCTGGCACAGGGTGCCGGCGGTGTCGACCAGGTCGTCGATCAGGATACAACTGCGCCCCTCCACCTTGCCGATGATGTGCATCACCTTGGCTTCGTTGGGTCTTGGACGGCGCTTGTCGATAATCGCCAGTTCGGCATCATCCAGCCGTTTTGCCAGTGCCCGTGCCCGCACGACGCCGCCGACATCGGGTGAAACGACGACGATGTCAGGATGCTTCTGGCGCCATACATCACCGAGGAGTATTGGGGAGGCGTAGACGTTGTCCACCGGGATGTCGAAGAAGCCCTGGATCTGATCGGCATGCAGATCCACGGTCAAGACCCGGTCGGCACCGGCGGCGCCGATCATCTTCGCCGCCAGGCGGGCGGTGATCGGCACCCGGGCGGAGCGGGGGCGCCGGTCCTGCCGGGCGTAGCCGAAGTAGGGGATGACCGCCGTGATGCGCCTTACGGAGGACCAGCGCATGGCATCGATCATCACCAGCAGCTCCATCAGGTTCTCATTGGTGGGTGCCGAGGTGGGCTGGACGATGAAGACATCGCGGCCGCGCACATTCTCATGGATCTCCGCCATGACCTCGCCGTCACTGAAACGACCGACTTGCATCTTTCCAAGCGGGAGGCTGAGGTGGGCTACGATTTCAGCACTCAGCTCCGGGTTGGCGTTTCCGGAGAAAACCATCATGGCTGTGGCAGACACGGTTTTGATCCCCTATATCAAACAGTGATTAGCAGTGAAATGGCTGGGGCGGCAGGATTCGAACCTACGAATGCTGGGATCAAAACCCAGTGCCTTACCGCTTGGCGACGCCCCAAATTAACTCTATTCGGGTTGGAGTAACTCCTTTAGCGGGGAACGGTTAATCCCACGAGCAACAAAACCATCCAAACTCGCCGGCTTCTTTGCAAGCAGATCGTGAGCCGACTGCCGGTCGGCAAAGGCGGCGAAAACACAGGCCCCGGTACCGGTCAGCCGGGCATCCGCATACTGGTTCAACCAATCCAATGCCTGTGCCACATCAGGGTGGCGCCTGCGTACAACAGGAAGACAGTCATTATGACAGTTACCCTGCAGAAAGGCGCGTATTGTGATCCGGGGTGAGTTGCGTGTCAAATCAGGGTGGCTGAAGATATCTGCTGTCGAGACATGGCAGGCGGGTTGTAGCAGCAGATACCAGTTCTCGGGTATCTCGATATCGGTCAGCTCCTCTCCGATGCCTTCGGCCCAAGCGGCATGACCATGGATAAAGATTGGTACATCCGCGCCAAGTCCCAGGGCGATTTTCATCAGCTCCGGAGCGGAGAGCGAAAGTTCCCAGAGTTGGTTGAGGACCATCAAAGTGGTTGCGGCATCCGAGCTGCCGCCGCCCAGTCCTGCGCCCATCGGCAGCTGTTTTTGCAGCCTGATTTCGACGCCTAGACGGCTACCGCTCAGCCGCTGTAATTCTTGGGCGGCGCGATAACAGAGGTTATCGGTCTGTGCCAGGTCACTCAGGTTGTCATGGAGGACGATCCGGCCGTCGTTGCGAAGCTTGAAACGAAGCTGATCGTGAATATCGAGAAACTGGAAGACGGTTTGCAGTTGATGGTAGCCGTCGCTGCGCCTGCCGATGATGCGCAGCATCAGATTCAGTTTTGCCGGAGCCGGAAAGGCGAGATTCTCGTCAGACAAACTGCGTGACGACATGGAACGGGTCAGTTTTCTACACCCAAACGTTTCATGACAGGCTTGATAAACCTGTTGTCGGGATCACGCTCGTTGGCCGCATTCCAGATCTCGATGGCGCGTTGCCGCTGGCCAAGATGCCATAGTACTTCACCCAGGTGGGAGGCGATCTCGGCGTCGGGGCTGAGTTCGGCGGCCCTGTTGAGAAACTCGAGGGCCGTTTCAAGATTGCCCAGACGGAACTCCACCCAACCCATGCTATCGAGAATCGCAGGGCTTTTCGGTTTTAATTCCAAGGCCTGGCCGATATATTCCTTTGCCTCCTGCAGGCGGTTGGTCTGGTCGGCCAGGGTGTAGCCGAGGGCATTCAAGGCATCGGCGTGTTTGGGTTGGGTGTCGAGGATTTTCCGCAGGTCCTTCTCCAGCAGGTCGATTCGTTTCAGGTCGGCGGCGTTCAGTCCGCGGGCATAGAGCAGATCGGTGTTGTCCTCAAAGATCTCCAAGGCTTTGGTGTAGACCTGATGGGCGGTCTCATAATCCCGTGCTTCGCGCAGCAGTTCGGCCTCGATGATGTAGAATTTTACCTCATGGGGGCTCTGGGTGATGCGCAGCCGCTGCAGGGTCTCGCGGGCCTGGTTCAGGTTTCCCTGGTCAGCCAGGATTTTTGCGATTCGAACTTGTGCATCGACCAGGTTTTTCCCTTCCACTCGACTGTACCAGGCCAGTGCCTGCTTGGGTCTCTTCTCCTCCTCGGCAATCATCCCCAGGTAGAAACTTGCCTGGTTGCGCTTCTGCCTTCCATCGACCAGTTTCTGCAGATACTCTTTTGCGTTTTCATAGCGCTCCATCTGTAGATTGATGATGCCGAGAGAGAAGGTAATGTCACCATCGTCAGGATCCTGTTCATAAAGTGTCTGGTAGATCGCTAGTGCCGCTTCAGGTTTATTCATCTCTATCAGAAGCCTGGCATATGCCTTGCCCAGATGGGCGTTGTCTGGTGAGTCCTCATAGGCCCGCTTGATAAATGCCACTCCCTGCTCTCTTTGATCCATATTGATGAGAATTTGTGTCTTCAGGACCAGACTCTGATTGGATGCCGGCTCGAGAGAGAGGGAGCGATCGACGTACTGCAGTGCGAGACTGTGTTGCTTGGCATGATTGGCGGTCAGGGCGAGGGCATAGAATGCCTGGGCATCCTGGCTCTCCTCTTTAACCAACTGCTGCATGATGAGCAGTGCCTGATCGGGCGCCGCCGATTTTTCAGCGATCGCGGCGGCCTGGAGATAACCTGAGAGACCCTGGCTGTTTGCGATCTCCACTACCTGCTGCAGGTGGTGGATGGCCCGGCTGAAATCACTCTTGCGTATGTAGAGGACCGCGGTTATCTGGTGGGCCTTGAGCGATTGCGGTGAGATATCAACCCATAGGGTTGCGGCGGATAGGGCGGCCTCAGGCATGTTCGCCTGCAGACCCAGTCCGGTGGCCCGTTCTGCGGCACTCTCGTCCCGTGACTCCCTGGCGGCCTGCAGCGCATGTTCGAAGGCAAATTTACTGTGACCGCGTTGGGCGGCGATTTCACCGGTCAGGGTGTTGTAGATCAGCTCCTCGCTGAGACCATCCGTGGCTTGAGCCTGTCGCGTTGGGGTCCCGGCATCTTCCTCCAGGACCGCGGCTCTCTGCGGGCCCGGTGGAATGCTGCTGCAGGCGGAGAGGAGGAGACAGGATAAAATAAGGAGATGCTTAATTTGTCGGTTGATGTGCATATAGCTAGTAGTAATAAATGTAATTTAGGTTGACTGCAAGTGTTCTCTTGCGCCACCGGCAGAGTAAATCCGAGCATTAATCCCCACGATGGCCGTTCTCAGGTCGTCAGCTTCATGGCGTCTCGCCGGATTTTCCTTCAACGCCATCGAGATGGCCACCATTTCCCTCCGGCCCGGGGAGGTGAATTCAGGCTTTAGCAATAGACAAAAAAATGTTTGGGATGTTGTATTGACTTTGGACGGTCTAGGCGTCAGAATGCCCGGCTCTCGCTTGGAGGGGTTCCCGAGTGGCCAAAGGGATCAGACTGTAAATCTGACGGCTCCGCCTTCGGAGGTTCGAATCCTCCCCCCTCCACCAGGTGATGTCGGGAAAAAGGTCGGTATGGCCGGCAGACTCGAACGTTCTTCCGCTCTTGACCAGGGAGGGGGAGGATGAGAACCGATCAGAGGTTCGACGGAACCGCGAAGCGGTTTCGAACGTCGCACAAAGTGCGGCGGCCCGGAGGGCGGAAGGCCGGAGGCCTGGAGTAATCCTCCCCCCTCCACCAGGTGATGTCGGGAAAGTGGTCGGTATGGCCGGCAGACTCGAACGCTCCTCCGCTATGGCCGAGAGGGGGAGATTGAGAACCGATTTAGGGTTCAAAAAAGGGATAGAAAATTAGGTTTTAGCGGTTGTGGTGAGCGACGCTTCGCTTGGCTGCGCGGGTGTAGTTCAATGGTAGAACTTCAGCCTTCCAAGCTGAATACGTGGGTTCGATTCCCATCACCCGCTCCAAAATTGAACCTGTACCTTTTGTGCGGGTTGGGGTGGTGCTGTGGTTACGGCGCTGCCTTACGTTATGAACCCAGCGGGTTTGCCCCAGAGGGTGGCAAGGGAGTGTATGGTGAATTATGCCCAGATAGCTCAGTTGGTAGAGCACACCCTTGGTAAGGGTGAGGTCGGCAGTTCAAATCTGCTTCTGGGCTCCATTTGACGACGGCGTGCGGAAGCGCGCGAATTTATCTTTATACACAATAGAGAACCTGGAGAGCACTCATGTCCAAGGAAAAATTCGAACGCACAAAGCCGCATGTCAATGTGGGCACGATTGGTCACGTAGACCACGGCAAGACCACGCTGACGGCGGCCATCACAGTAGTTCAAGCGGCCAAGTTTGGCGGCGAGCAACGTGCCTTTGATCAGA
>NATV01000072.1 GCA_003094535.1 gamma proteobacterium symbiont of Ctena orbiculata
TCAGTTAGCTACTTTTTCTGAAGCACGATGCCGTTCTTTCCAAACTCTATCACAAAGGTTGTTTCATCGTGCAGGTCGATCTCGATGGAGCGGCGCCATGCGGCATTCTCGATATCCCGGTAGGCGCCAATGACACCCACGTAGCGTGTGTCGGGTTGCAGGTCCCGCTCCAGCATCTTCACCTCGCCGGGTTGAAAGTGGAGCTCATCCCGCATCAGCATCTCTTCACCCAACAGGGCCACGTCCTGTTCAAAAAGATTGAAGAAGTCGGCATTGTTGAAGACGCTCAACGACTTCAATTCATAGATGCGGGCAACAATGGGCGAGGGACGACTGTTGATATCGGGATTGACGCCGCTGGCGGCACTCATTGTCACGGTAATCGTGGAGACGCTGGAACAACCCATCAGCAATAACAGGTAGAGAAGTCCTAAGATAGGCAGTAGGTTTCTTATGCTTGATCTCATCTGCTTGTTTCCTGTCAGTTGGGTGAACCGGGGCTGGAGTTTTTCAGCGACTCCAAGCGACGAATCTGTTCCTCATAGGCCTGGGAAAAGGTACGCCCGAAGAGTTGGTGAAAATCGTCCTCGGCCTCGTTGGCGATCTCGCTATAGAGTTCCGTGAACAGCTCCCAGGTCTTGGCTTGGCGGTAGAGCGGCAGTTTTTCCAACAGCGCCTGCTGGCCAAGACGTTGTTCCAGTATCTCTGGTTTAAAGCGCTGTAAAACGGCATGCAATGCGGCCTGCATGCCTACCATGACCGCCAGCATATGCGCCTCGATATCCTCGTGGGCCTCCTCAAATGCGGAGAGGGGGGAGAGGTAACCGCTGCTGGGATTTGGGTTGATAATATGGCGCAGTGCCTCCTCGATATTGATGGAAAACTTGAGGGGATTGTTTTCTACCGGTTGGATCATGGTCTGGGACATACGGAACTCGCCCTTCATCTGCGCTCTTGCACGCAGCATCGACATGGTTCCGCTGACGCTGACCCGCATTACCTGGCCGAGATTCTGCAACAGGGTGGTGAGCGGAAGATCGGCAAAGTGGCTCTCGTCTATTCCCATGCTTTCAGCCAAGGTGCGGCGCAGCACCGCTTCATCCCCGGAGTAGGCGGCAGACCGGGGAGGCGGCTCCGCAGGCGTTTGTGTCGCAGCGGCTGCTGCCATGTCCGGTTTTTGGCCCGCTGCGGGAGTCGGTTCCTGCATGGCGAAGGGCGCCGGTTCGGCGGACGGTTCTGTATCTGGGATCAGCGGAGGCTGCTCGGGAGTGCCGGGCAAAGGGACCTCATCGAGTGGCGGCAAAGGTTCAACGGGTGGAGCTGCCTGCGGTCCGACGTCCTGGGCCAGACCGTCATCTTCCTGGTCCCAATCCTCCGGGATCGGGCTCGGCTGATTGAAATAGGCATTCAGATCGGAGATATGGTCCGCCTGCGAAGGCAGGCCTTCAGATTCCCCGTTTTCGGGGGATGATTCATCCGGTTCAAGACTGGGTGTCTCCGCCTCTTCCAGGGAGTAATCCTCATCGATCGCCGGTTCGGGCTGAGGCTCCAAGGGCGCTGAGAATCCCCCCGCCAATTTCTGTCCCGCCTGCTCATCGACCATCTTCGCAAAGGGATCGTCCAATCCCTCGAAACTGTTGCTTTGCAGGATTTGGTTGACCGGTTCTTCGATGGCCACGCCGATCTCATAGTCACCGATGGTAAAGCTGTCGCCATGATGCAGGGCGGTCCGGTTATTCTTGCCCAAGGGTTGGGCGGAACGGTTTATAAAGATCCCATTGGAGCTGAGATCGGTTATATGGAAGGCGCCGTCACTGAAATCGATCAGCGCATGACGTCCCGATATGAAGCGTTCCGGATCGGGCAACACCCAGTCGTTCTCACCCCTGCGGCCGATGCTGCCGCCCTGTTCGCCGAAAGTCACTGTCATGGGCTGTGCGGGGGGAGCCCCGGCAACCTGGTTGACTGTGAGGGTGATCTTCATGATGCCGCTAACCGCCAATATGTCTAAGTTTTAAGAAAAGTTATAGCTGAATTCATCATTCTCCACACCGATGTGGATTTTTCCAATCGGACGCGACTCCATCTTCTCGATCAGTACGTGACGGCTGATCTCCGGCAGCAGGGTGTTGGTGAGGATGGCATCCACCATGCGTGCGCCGCTCTCCACCTCGGTGCAGCGGTTGATGATCAACGCCACCACATTGTCGTCGTAGCTGAGCGGTATGCCGTGGTTCTCTTCAATGCGGGATTCGATACGGCCCAACTGCAGGCGTACCACCCTGGCCAGGATCTCGTCGCTCAATGGATAATAGGGAATCACCACCAGCCTGCCGAGCAGGGCGGCGGGAAAGACCTTCAGCAGCGGATCGCGCAGGGAGCCGGCGATGGCATCCGGCTCGGGCATTAGTTCTGGATCCTTGCAGAGATTGTCGATCATCTCCGTCCCCACATTGGAGGTGAGCAGGATCAGGGTGTTCTTGAAATCGATATGGCGGCCTTCGCCATCCTCCATCCAGCCCTTATCGAAGACCTGAAAGAAGATTTCGTGAACATCGGGATGGGCCTTCTCCACTTCGTCCAGCAAAACCACGCTGTAGGGTTTGCGTCGCACCGCTTCGGTCAATATGCCGCCCTCGCCATAGCCGACATAACCGGGAGGCGCCCCCTTCAGGGTGGAGACCGTGTGTGCCTCCTGAAACTCGCTCATGTTGATGGTGATGACATTCTGCTCACCCCCGTAGAGGGATTCGGCCAGGGTCAGCCCGGTTTCGGTCTTGCCCACGCCTGAAGGTCCGCAGAGCATGAAGACGCCGATCGGTTTATTGGGATTGTCCAGGTTGGCCCGCGAGGTCTGGATACGCCGGGAGATCATCTCCAGGGCGTGATCCTGGCCGATCACCCGTTTCGCCAGGGTGTCGCTGAGGTTGAGAATGGTTTCGATCTCGTTTTTCACCATCCGACCTACGGGAATACCGGTCCAGTCCCCGACGACAGTGGCGACCGCCTGGGCATCGACACTGGGCAGGATCAGGGGTCGCTCGCCCTGGAGTTCGCTCAATTTCGATTTGAGTTCAGCCAGGCGTTGCACCATCGTCTCAGGGCTCATATCGGGTGCGGGGGGCATTGGCGAATCGGCTGTTTCCGTTTCGTTTTGCGCCGCGGGTTCCCCGCTGCTTTCACCCGCGACGGCCGCGCCTTCATCCCCGGCGGTCAATCCCTTGAGCTGCTGTTGAATCGTCAGCAGCTCCTCAACCAGCGCCTTTTCCTCCTCCCATCGCTCATTGAGCCGGTCCAGGCGACCGCGTTCCGCGGTCAATTTCTCGCGCGCGGTGCTTTCGCGCTCCTCGGTATCCATGCCGATGGCCTTCTCCCGGGCGATAATCTCCAGTTCTGTCTCCAGGGCCTCGATACGACGTTGACTGTCATCAACCTCGGCGGGGACGGCGGCCTGGCTGATGGCCACCCGGGCACAAGTGGTATCGAGCAGGCTGACCGATTTGTCGGGCAGCTGACGGGCGGGGATGTAGCGATGTGAGAGCCGGACCGAGGCATCGAGGGCCTCGTCCAGGATCTGTACCTGGTGGTGGCCTTCCAGGGTCGAGGCGACACCGCGCATCATGTGGATCGCGCGCTCCTCGTCCGGCTCATCCACCTGTACCACCTGAAAGCGGCGGGTGAGGGCCGGATCCTTTTCGATATATTTCTTGTATTCCGCCCAGGTCGTGGCGGCCACGGTGCGCAGCGTGCCGCGGGCGAGGGCGGGCTTCAACAGATTCGCCGCATCCCCGGTGCCGGCACTGCCACCTGCACCGATCAGGGTATGGGCCTCGTCGATAAAGAGAATGATCGGTTTTTCGGAGGATTGGACCTCTTCGATCACCTGCTTGAGGCGGTTTTCGAACTCGCCCTTCATGCTGGCACCGGCCTGCAACAGGCCCACATCGAGCACCCGAAGGGTGACGTCCTGCAGCGAGGGGGGTACGTCGCCACGGGCGATGCGCAAGGCAAAACCCTCCACCACCGCGGTCTTTCCGACACCTGCCTCACCGGTGAGGATCGGATTGTTCTGGCGCCTGCGCATCAGGATATCGACGATCTGGCGAATCTCCTCATCGCGGCCGACGATCGGGTCGATCTCTCCATTTCGGGCCCTTTCGGTAAGGTCGACGGAAAACTGGTGCAGCGCCTGCTGCTTGCCCATCTGGGCCGGGGCGATGGCGTCACTCGCCTCGCCTGGTGCGGCACCGCCGCCGACCTGGAAGCCGTCGCTGGATCGCAGGGCCTGTTCAGGTGAGCCCTCGACCACTTCGCTGAAACGGTCGGTGAGGGTGTCGATACTGAGCTTCTTGAACTGGTCGGAGATCCGCAGCAGGGCGTTGCGTAGGCTGTTGGTCTTGAGAATGCCGATGACCAGATAGCCGGTGCGCACCTGGCTGTCACCGAACATCAGGGTGCCGTAGACCCAGCCTCGTTCGGTAGCCTCCTCCACATGGGACGAGAGGTCGGAGATCGAGGTCGATCCGCGGGGCAAGGCATCGAGGGTTTCCGTGATATCCTTCGCCAGGTGGGACGGATCCAGGTTGAACTGCTTGATGATGCGGTGGAGGTCGGAATCCTGCAGCTGGAGTATCTGGTGCAACCAGTGAACCAGCTCAACATAGGGATTGCCGCGCATTTTGCAGAACACGGTCGCACTTTCGATGGCCTTGTAACCAAGGCTGTTCAGTTTCCCAAAGAGTGCGGCACGATTAATCTCGCTCATGTCTCAAGCCCTCTAATTTCAAGCGGATGGAGGAACAGATCATCACCGTCCCGCCCCAGTGGTTGTTGCGCAAGCCAGGTCGTCCAGCCGAGGCGGCTTTCACCGTCGAGACTGAGTGGAGGCACTTCTTGCTCTTGGAGTATCAGGTTCAATTCCCAGTCCAGTTCATCCCCGATATAGTTTTTTACGATTGCGATCAGCCGTTTCAGGCTTTCGCCTCCCGGCAGCATGCGTTGATAATCGGCGAAGTCGACCGCGCCCATAACAATGCGGAATTTCTGCTGTCCCTGCCAGACCCGGTCGCCAAGGATGATGGTCATTCCCAGGGTGCTGATATCCGTCGACTCACCCAATCGGCAGCGGCTGTTGTCCGGTAGATCGATCCAGGTTCCGATAAACTCTTCTATCCGCACCGGGAGTTGGAAGAAATCCTCCAGGATAGACTCCAGGCCCTCGGCATTGTGGTTATGATCGGCAAGCCGTCCGGCGTAGTGGAGTTTAGCCAGGTCCGGCATTGCGTCGCGATCGCGAAGATGGGGAGAGCCGATACCGAACACCGTTCCGAGATAGTTGCCGAATCTGTCATCCTGCGGGCGGTCGAAACTGACGCACGGCTGGCTGTTTGCCCAGACACGGTAGAAGAGTGTCAACAGGCGATGGTGAAAGTGATCGAGAAAGCCGACCTGGGTGTTGTCGTGTTCATTATGGACGCGATCGTGGACATACTCGGTGAGATGGAGCGGAAGTGGACCGTTGGGTCCGAAGAGGCCGAAAAAGTAGACTCCCAGCCGGGGCGGCAATCCCGACTTGCCCTGTTTGAACGAGGTGAGGGTGGAAGGCTGAAAAGCCATGGTCGGATCCTGCCCGAGCCGTATCTTGTCCCGTTTGCTGTGCAGCGAGTCGCCAAGCCGGGGCTCATTCGGATAGGCGCATTCGAGGCGACGCATCGCTTGATAAAAATCGAAGCGATAGGGCGCCTGCTGCAGCCTGCCAAACAGGCCTAGAGCGTCTGTCTCAGACCCAGCCTTACCGGCCATCGCATAATCTCTCCGCGTTGAAGGGTGACCACTACCGTCTCCGTAAAGGAGTTGATTGCTGTATATTTTCTGAAAAACTGCTCCATCATTGCACCGAACAGAAACGCACCGCTGCCTTCGAAGGCCGCTTCATCCAAGGTGAGGGTGACCTCGAGACCCCGGCCAAAAGCGATGGGACCAGGGCTGGGCAGGCGCCTGTTGACCGGCTTCGAGGCGATGGATACGACCCCATCGACCTGTTTGCGCATCGTCGGGTCACTGGTATCGGCATAGAGCTGGAGGAAATCCTTCAGCGCCGCGGTGCTCTGTTCCTGATCTTCGCCCGAGAGTGAAAGATAGTTGAGCGAGAGATGGTTGATCAGACGCCAACTGATAGCGCCTTTTGTCGTGGAGGGTTTCGGTTTCGAGGGCGCGCCGATACAGCGGATGCTGTTCACCGGCGTGCTGCTTTCGAGAGTGAAGCTCGATTCCCCCTGACCCAGTGGAATGTGCATTGACAGATCACGGTTGGTGCAGAGTGTTGCCACGGAAAGCTGCCGCAGATCGCTCTTGAATGGCGCCTCATCGGCATCCACGATGGAGACAAAGACTTCGTTGCCGATATAACCGGAACGCGCCCCCTCACGCTGCTGCTTGGAAGATAGCAGTCTCGGTATCCGCTGGATCGCGTAGTAGGCGCGGGGCTGATCACTGGTAATGAAATCGTTGCTTGCATAGAAGGGATAGAAGGTCTGGCTCTGTTCGCTGTTGCTGCCGAAACCCTTGATCTCCGTGACTTCATATACCTCGTAGTCCATGGGGCGTGTACGATCCGGCAGGATGTGATATTCCGCATCGCTGTCGGTGAGGTGTATGCGATCTGCCCGCTTAGGAAACAGGTTGATGCAGGGTGCGCAATAGAGGAGGAAATTTACCTCGCTCAGACTCCCTTCAAGCCCGGGATCGCTCTCATCGAGAAGGATATAGAGATCCAATGCGTTTCCTGCACATGCGCTGACCACGGGTTTCAGGTCAAGCAGTTCGAGAAACATGAAGCGCTCGGGCAGGGTGTAATATTCCGCCAGGTAGCGATAACCCTGAAACGATCGTGGGCCGTAGGGCAGCAGGGCCTCGTTCTCGTCAAATCCCATGATGCGTGCCGGACGGGGGTGGCTGGTTGAAGCGAAGTTTTCTGACTCCGGGTCGCGGCCGACGATGCGCAGCGTGTGTCCGGCGATGGCTTCAAAGGCACGCATCCCGGTCTCCCCGCCGGTAAGGAACAGCGGCAGCCGGTGCAGGTCCAGCCTATTGAAAGGGATCTCTCCGGTAGTGTTCAGCCTGATGCGTATCGCAGCCTTGGCACTCTCCTGCCTGCCGATAGCGGCCAGCTTGATCGCCGCCGGCGTCGGCAGGTAGTCCACGCTTTGAATCTCAATCGGCCAGAGAGTGACATCCTGCGCGGTTCTGTAGATGCAGGCGGTATGGATCCCCTTGCCAAGTCTGCTGCGCAGGGTCGAGTGGCGAGGCAGCAGAAAACCATCACCCAGGGATGGCTCCAGCATGTCGGCCTGGAACTGAACCACCATCATCGAGGGTGTGGGGCAGAGGTAGTGGGGAAAGACCCGCTCCATCAGGTGCTGGGTAAAGCGCGGGAACTCCTCGTCGATCTTGAGTTGGATTCTCGCAGCGAGGAAACTGAAGCCCTCGAGCAAGCGCTCCACATAGGGATCGGCACACTCGAATTCGTCGAGGGAGAGACGGCTCGCGATCTTGGGATAGGCCTTTGCGAACTCGCCTCCCATCTCGCGCATGAACTGCAGCTCCCGGTTATAGTACTTGAGCAGTCGCGGATCCATCAGCCTACTCCATACCCGAGCTGAAGGCGTCTGAGATGGTTACACCGCCCTCCTCAAGATCGATCTGGGTCTTGATGAGGAGGTGGGACGGCGTCGGTACGGCCCACAATTGGCCCTCGATTTCAAACATCAGGCGGTTGTGGCTCTCCTTGCCACTGTCCCTGATGGAGCGAACCTTGACCGTGTGGGACAGGATGCGCGGCTCGAAATCCTGAATCGCCTGACGCACCAGGCGTTCGAGTCTGCCAAGATCCATACCCGCTACCAGGCGCCCGGAAAGTTCGGTCATGCCGTAGTTGAGCACTGAATGTTCCACTTCAGGATAGGGGGCAAGCTCTTCTGTAGTAGCGAGATTGGTGGTGTTCAACAGCCAGGCCAGGTCACGTAATACCAACTGCCGCAAACGACGCATCGAAATAACCCGTTTGTCTTGTGATTCGCGGCCCTTGGTGGGCTCATTGTCGGTTAACCGGTCCAACAGAGACGGTTGTAACTGGTTTTGTTGTTTCGCGCTCTTCAAGCTGTCTACCTCAACGGACCGACGAATGCTTTAGGGATCGTTTGATGATCATGGGATAGTTCGATCTATACCTACGCTTGGGCGGCCTGAAAAACAATCTGACGGGTACTCAGCAACGGATATTCGTCCTGATCGGTGATCAACATCCTTTGACCCAGCCCCGAATAGAGGCCGGGGTAGAGTTCTTGCCATTCGGTCTTCCTCGCGAGCTTCAACATCGAGTCGGATTCGTCTTCAGTGGCGGGGTAGCGCGCGGGGATCAATGCCACAGCCTGGCCCTCGTTTTCAAAAGTCAGATGAGCAGGTGCCCATACCATGTCTCTGAGGTCTTCCGGCGGCTCGATGCTGACCTCTTTCAGGCGCTGCATGGGAATCCAATAGTAGCGGCCATTGATGACCGCCTCCAGCATCGGTCCGATACGGTTGTCGGCATCGGCAATCCAGTCAAAGGATTGTCCATCGATGGTGCCGGCACTGCCAGGCGCCAATTCGAAGGCCTGATTGCGTAGCGCCTCTGATTGAGAATATTCCCCGTTCCCTGCATGCTTGAGCGCCTCGATGAGAAAGGCGGTCCATTCCGGCGGGTCACCGAATATCAAAGGGGATCTATTTCCGCTGAATACCTCTTTGCGGAACAGCTCGCATTGAATCGCCTCGCGATAGGTCTGGGCCATTGGCAGATTCAGCGAGTCCATGTCAGCGGCTACTTCGAGTTGACTCAATGCGCGCTCCCATGCGCCGATCACACATAACAGCTGAAACAGGAATACCCGTAATTTGACGTTCGAGGGCTCTTTTCGGATTGCCTGTTGCAGCGCCTGGAGTGCCTCGTCTATTTGGCCTTGTTGTAAGAGTTCTTCAGCATCCATCATGATGACCTTGTATGCCCTTAAGATCGAGCTGATGAGCAACGACCCCAATAGTGTTTTTCTAGTTTGTTATCCGTGGTTGGTGAGAAGATAGATGTCATAGGGTGCACCGCCACGTCCATAGGGAGGTGACGGTGCCAGCCTGCAGCGAGATCCGTTACTCCTGCTTATTGGTCTCAAGATTCCAGGTTCTGTCTGTGGCGGCGCCTGGTTTGCCGGTGTGATCGATCGGTGTGTACTCCCATTTGATCTTGCCGTAGGCGAACGCAACGGCTTCCGTGGGCTTGACTTCATCGCCTGCCGTGCCGCCAGGGGAGATGGATGTGACGATGCAATCCTCCATGGTGTATTTCATGAAGGTGTGTTTGTCACCCGTGGCAAGACAGAGCTCGACTTCCACCTTGGGAATGTGTTCACCCTTCGCGCACTTGATGTTGAGGTCCGGGGTGGCCTTGTCGAGGGTTTTGACCGCAACGAATGGTGAGAAGTCGGCGCGTCCGCCGGTTCTGCCGCCAGTACCGCTGGCGCCGGATACGGGTTGAGCAACGCCATGATCGAAGCTCAACAGCTCAATCCAGTTCTTATGGGCATCATCGGTACTTTCACCGTCCGCTCCATCGATTTTCATAAACATGTCAACTGCCATGATTTATTCCTCCTGTATGTGAAATTTCTTGGTTTTTAGGCCGTCTTTTCAGACGGCAGTTTGGATACCAGTCGTAATGAAACTGTCAATCCTTCCAGCTGATAATGTGGTCGCAGGAAGAATTTTGATGTGTAGTAACCCGGGTTGCCTTCGACATCTGAGACGACTACTTCGGCAGCGGCCAGCGGTTTACGTGCCTTGTCTTCCTCCGAGGCTGTTGAAGGATTTGGTTCGACGTAATTCATAATCCATTTATTGAGCCACTTCTCCATGTCTTCCCGCTCTTTGAAGGAGCCGATCTTGTCGCGCACGATACATTTGAGATAGTGCGCGAAACGGCAACTGGCAAAGAGATAGGGTAGGCGCGCCGCGAGATTGGCATTTGCGGTTGCGTCCGGATCGTCATATTCAAATGGCTTTTGCAGTGACTGCGCGCCGATAAAGGCGGCGAAGTCTGAGTTTTTACGATGCAGCAGCGGCATGAAACCATTTTTCGCCAACTCGGCTTCGCGGCGGTCCGAAATTGCAATTTCGGTCGGGCATTTCATGTCCACGCCACCGTCGTCAGTAGGGAAGGTATGGGTTGGTAGATTCTCCACCGCGCCACCGGACTCAACGCCACGGATGCGTGTGGTCCAACCGTAAAGCTTGAAGGCGCGGTTTATGTTTACCGCCATCGCGAAAGCGGAATTCGACCAGGTGTACTTGTTATGCTGCGCACCTTCCGTATCCTCTTCGAAATCGAACTCCTCAACCGGATCCGTCTTGGCGCCATAGGGAAGGCGCGAGAGGAAACGCGGCATCGCAAGGCCGATGTAACGGGAGTCCTCGGACTCTCTCAACGAGCGCCAGGAGGCATATTCCGGTGTCTGGAATATCTTGGTCAGGTCACGCGGATTGGCGAGCTCCTGCCAGGAGTCCATCTGCATTACCGTCGGTGCCGCACCAGCGATAAAGGGTGCATGGGCGGAAGCCGCAATCTTGGACATGCTGGTGAGCATCTCCACGTCGGGCGGCGACTGGTCGAAATGGTAGTCACCGACAAGGCAGCCATAGGGTTCGCCGCCGAACTGTCCATACTCCTCTTCATATACCTTCTTGAAGACCGGGCTCTGGTCCCAGGCGGTTCCCTTGAATTTCTTCAAGTTCTTGGCCAACTCCTGTTTCGAGATATTCATCACCCGTATCTTCAACATCTCATCGGTTTCGGTGTTGTTGACCAGGTAGTGGAGCCCGCGCCAGGTGCCTTCGAGTTTCTGGAAGTCCTCATGGTGAAGGATCAGGTTCACCTGTTCGGTCAACTTTCGGTCGATCTCCGCAATGATGCCCTCGATGGTCTCGACGGCATCATCCGATACCACGCTGGTCTCTTTCAGCACCTGTTCCGCCAGGGTCTGCACGGCATTGGTAACCGCCTCCCTGGTGCGTTCGGTCTTGGGCTTGAACTCCTGCTGAAGCAGTGCTGAAAACTCGTCAGGTGCTACGCCTTCGGCAGTCTCTTTACCTGTAGCCTGTTGGGTATCTGTTTCGGCCATGCTTTACTCCTCCGTTGAGGACGAATCCTCAGATGATGCTTCGTCAGGATTTGGGGAAGAGGCGAGGGATTGCAGCAACGTCGAATCCTGCAATGCCTTGGCGATCAGCTCCTCAGCCCCCGATTTGCCGTCCATATAGGTCAGCAGATTGGCCAACTGGGTTCGAGCATCGAGCAATTGACGCAAGGCACCCACCTTTTTGGCGACTGCCGCTGGAGAGAAGTCATCCATACTCTCGAAGGTGATATCTACGTTGATGTTGCCTTCACCAGTCAGCGTGTTGGGAACTCTGAAGGCAGTCCTCGGTTTCATGGCCTTAAGACGCTCATCGAAATTATCGACGTCGATCTCCAGCATTTTGCGCTCGGCTACCGGCGGTAATGCCTCTTCCGGTTTGCCAGACAGATCCGCCATCACTCCCATGATGAAAGGTAGCTGGATCATCTTTTCAGCCCCGTAGAGTTCCACGTCGTACTCAATCTGGACCCTGGGTGCCCGGTTTCGGGCTATGAACTTCTGGCTGCTCTCTTTTGCCACGATCTACCTCTCTATATATCTGTACCTAATCGGTATGTTGCCGTTCAAAATCGGATTCCAGCAGGACAAATCCGTTGCCCTATCTATCCTCTTGCTTCCACAAAAAATCGAATTGCTGCATGCCATCCGGGGCCAGGTCCTGGACGATCTCGTAAAAATCCATCTTCACCAGCCGTTTTGCCCTATCGAGTAGCAGCGGGATCGGGCTGGAGGGTTCATGCTTTCGGTAGTATTGGTTGATCCTCTCCAGGGCGCTGATGACATCGTCACGACTGTTGATCGCGCCGGGGGATGAGCCTTGCTGCCGCGCTGACGGTCCGCTGCCATCAGCGATCGATCCCTCTACCGCAATGTCGGCCCCGGTACGTGTCGCGACCTCCTTCTCCAGCAGCATCAAATGTTCCGTCAAGGATTGAAGATTGGGAGCGTTGTCAATGCCAACCAGCTCATTAAGCTTGCTCTCTATCCCGTTCACGCTATCAATGGCTCCTCGAATGTGGGACAGGATTTGCTGCGACTCTTCACTAGGGCATTCGCGGAATGCGGCGTCGACCTGATCCAGGGCAACTTCCTGGTTGTCGGCGTCGGTGGCTTGCAGGTTGCCGAGTGCGATCTGTATGTCGCGATAACTGTATTTTCCCATCACCGAGGAGGAGACCAGCGGGATCTTGCTGATTGCACCCAGGGTATCAATGGGATCGCAGAGGTTGATCAGGGTGTTGATTCTGATTGTCGGATCGTTGTTATCATCAGGATCGAGTTGCGGGTGCAGGCTCTCCCAGTAATCTTTCACATAACCTTGGATCAACGAGAGGCCATCAGAGAGTCCTGCAAAGCCGTCCGTATGCATCAATGCACGGGTGAGATGGATTGCCGCACGAAGATCCTTGCTCTGCTCAACCACCTGCAGCGCTCTCTTTTTAAGTTCACGCCAGTCAGGATCTTCGGCCGGTATAATGGTATCCCCGAACTCCTGCTCCTCTTTGCCCTCAGCGGCCCGTTCCATTTCGCCGAATATTGGATCGTATTCTAAATCGATGCCCGCGGGGGCCTCATCCGAGACTGGGGTGAGAAGCTTTTCAAGGTCAATGGTAGCGGTCAATCCTGCGTCCCCCATAGAATAGCGGTCAACCCGCTATTCATTTTTAAATGCTTTTGCTCTTTTGTTTCTAATTGCATCAGACATCACTATCTGGCTATCCTATATCGATTCTGCTTTTCCCTTTATACAGTTAGGTTTAGCACAAATCTGTTGTAGTTGATACTACATCAAAAACAGATAAGTGGAAGGTAAATATTACCATTCTGCTCAATTGGTCAGTTGTCTGCATCTTCTTTCCGGGGACTGACTGAGATCATGGTGAATATTCACATGATGCGGCAGTTGTTTCTAAATCTGAAATCCGGTTATTCGCCGACGGGCAGAGCCAGGTGTTGATACCAGGGTATCTGAATGGCGTTCCTGTTGCGACTGCCGACGAGCGGAACAAGACCAAGCTTGAGCAGCAGCTCAATCTGCTGTTCTTGCAATAGGTGTTTGGTGCAGGGTTGAAGATGGCGTTCTCCTTCATTCTGGTAACTGTAGGCCGGTAGATCTGTCAATAGGGAAGGCTGCTCCCTCTCTCCTTGATAGGTCCATTGATTAAGCAGCAGGATCAGCTGTGCATATGCGGGATTACCCCATAGAAGCTGATCAAGCGTCCAAGGCTCTATCAGCTCTTCAAACGAGAATGATTGAACCGGGTCGGTGGTTGCGCCATAGGGCAGCCTGAGCAGTACATCTGGATAGAGCAGAGTGATCCTGGCGGCCGTTGGTTTTGTTCTGAATGACTGCCACTCCTTGTAGCGATCGTCTGTTCCCGCAACATCGGTCAAAAAGCCGGGGTCAGCGCCGGCCAACAGTGTACCGTCATATTGATCGACCAGTGACCCTAACCAATCAAGCATACCAATGTTCGCTTGATCCGGGCCATAATGATGGTTGTCTATAAGTATAAGATCGGATTCTGATACATCCTCGCCGTCAATCCGCTCCCTGAGCAGGTGGTGGAGGGGCGAGGATTTTGCTTCCGGGTGATCAGTCTGCTGCTGTTGCAGTTCACTGCGTGTGATATTCAGGATAAAGAACCGGATCGCCGGATCCGGTTCGGTAGCATGCAGCAGCCAATCAACGGATCTCCAGCTCGCTTCCAGCTGTTGAAAGGCCTCAAGGTGGAGCAGGCTTCTCAAAGCGCTGGCCTTATCATCTGACTGCCCATCCTCCGCCGAATCCCGCTCCATTGAAACAGGTTCATTCAAGACCGTTGCAGTCTCGGCAATTCGGCGAACCACATCCTCTATCATCGCTTTCTTGGGACCTGTGATCGACGATCCCGCTTCTTGCTGCTGCTCCACCGAAAGGGGGCGATCCCCGAGCAGTCGGGAGAGTGTCGCTTGTTCCGATTCGGATGCATCCGAGAGCCCACTCTCAGCAGCTACTTCATTCTCCCTTGCTGCCTTCGACAGATCATCGGCCGCTGTTTCACTCGTTGCGCGCCGATCGTCACCCAGTTGCTCGAGCAGTCCATCCGGGTGGAAGTCGTCCAGGCGGGAAAAGCGCAGGACGAGGGGTTTGCTTTCTCCGTCCCGAGGAATGGTGAGGGAGGGTCGTAATCTTGCGATAATGTCGTCGAGGGTGTCGATATCGACAGGGTGCAGTGTGGTGACGCCTTCAATCAGCGGGTTGCCGGTTCCGGTACCGCCTCCGAATGCCCCGAGCATGACAACTGTAAAGCCTTTGACAGGTTCGCGGGGCCGGTTCCAGTCTCCCTGCTTTCCCAGCTTGAACGAGAAGTGCATTCGCTCAGACATAGTTTAATTCCGTCCCTTTTAGGGCTTGTTTATTAGTATATGACCACAAACAAAACATTGTTAGCAGTCAATGCCGCATCTTGCACGGCTAGTACATCGCTTGGCAACGTCTTTGGCGACTACCCGGATATGCAGCAGTATAGCCAGGCCGTCATCAGGATGTAGCGATAGGATTCGCTTATTGTGCAGTGCACTGTAAAAAGCGGCACATCCTCAGTGTGTAAAAGTACCTACACGTCAGCATTGACCCAGGCTATTCTGAAACACATACTCTAACGTACTGAACATGCTATTAAATAATTATTCCAGCTTGGAAAGGTTAGGCATGGGACATAAAAATTACAATGCTTTAATACGCAGGAGTCTTGGATGGCCTTCACACAGAGCAATCGTCAGCTACAGGTAAAGACCCCGTTGGGCCCGGATGAACTCTTGATCCTCAAGATGGAGGCGCGGGAGGAGCTGGGTCGATTGTATGAGTTTACGGTGGATCTGCTGAGTGACAACGAGTCG
>NATV01000073.1 GCA_003094535.1 gamma proteobacterium symbiont of Ctena orbiculata
TTTCCAACTTCAAAGTTGGGTCGGGAGCGGTCAGGTTTGGCAAAGAAGCGCAAAGTTGCTGATAGCCGAGCGGGTGTTTGCAGACGACGCTGCCATCAGGCCACTGCCAAGGCTCTGCGCTGCCTCCTGCGCCGCCGGCGCCTGATCCAGGAGAACGATCCGCTGAGGATGAGAAGGCTCAATGCCAAGGCGCCGATGAGGTTCAGGGCGCCGCTGAAGGGGCCTGCCCAGGTGCCTTCATGAAGTGTCTTCACCAGGCTCCCCTCGGGATTGATGGGGGTGATGGAGTGATCGGTGACGACCAGCAGGCGTTCGGTCTCTTGTGCTGCGATACTGAGCATGACCGTACCGCCGCGAAACCTGCGCACGCCATTCAGGCCATCCAGCTGATGGCCCTGCCGGGCATTCTCGAGGGCCTCGGCCAGGGTCAATTCAACGTCGGGCTGACTCATGCGCGGCAGTTCGGGCAGGCCCAGATGGAGGCTCATGAGCACGTCGGTCGAGGGCAGCATCAGCAGGATCGGCAAGAGTATCCAGCCGACCCCCCGGTGCCAGCCCATGAGGTTGTTGCGCAGGCGCGGCCAGGCCAGCAGCGGTGCGGTGATCACCATCAACAGCATCAGGTAGCTGGCAATCTGGATCAGGATATCGGCACCCAGTAACAGCTCCCTGTGCAGCTGCTCAGCGAACTCAAGGAGATTGAAGGGCGTTGAGGCTTCATCGCCGCAGGCGCATGCACCGGTGGTCAGATCATACCGGCCTTCGATCTGCGGATTTCGGGATCGCACCTGCGCCTGGTTGGTTTTTGCATCGATGGATAGGGCAATCACATCCCGACCCATGGGATCGATCCGTTGCAGCAGCTTGATGACCTGGGTAGCGGAAACGGTTTCGATCCCGGTCGGTGCGGGTTGCTCCAGGATGGGATTGAATGCCAGCACTGCGCCTGAGAGGGTGATCAGCAGAAACAGCGGCGCCAGGCCGATACCGACCCAGCGATGGAGTTTGAAAAGGGCGGGTTTGAATCTCTTGAAGTTCATACTTCGGCTCCGTTGAAAATCTGTGCGGCAATCATATGAGCTGAAGCGTCAAGCGAGTGGTAACTTATGCAAGCGAGTGCAAAGAAGTGCAAAGCCGGCTCAGCAGATGGTGGGAGCAGGGCTTAAAAGAGGCCAGAATAGTAGGGCGATGAAAAAGATTTTACTGATCGATGACGACGAGGCGCTTTGTGAGCTGTTGACCGAATACCTGGTCGGCGAGGGCTTTACCGTGGAGAGCGTCCATACCGGACCTGAAGGGATCAGCCGCTCCGCTGCCGAACCATGGGACGCGATCGTGCTGGACGTCATGCTGCCGGGGATGAACGGCTTCGATGTGTTGAAACAGATTCAGACGCAAGGCAGCGCGCCGGTACTGATGCTCACTGCCCGGGGCGACGATACCGACACCGTCCTCGGGCTGGAGCTGGGTGCCGACGACTATGTGGCCAAGCCCTGCAGCCCCCGGGTGCTGGTGGCGAGGCTGCGCAATCTGTTTCGCCGCATGCAGGATGAGCCGGCCGTCCTCAATCCCCATCAAGTCGGCGATCTCGGCTACGACAGGCAGAACCGCCGGGTAACCGTGGGTGAGCGGGATGTGGCGCTTACCGGGGCGGAGTTCAATCTCCTGGTGCTGCTGCTGGAGCACGCCGGGGAGCTGGTCTCCAAGGAGGTGCTGGCGAAGCAGGGCCTGGGGCGTGCGCTGCAGGCCTACGACCGCCGCATCGAGACCCATATGGCCCAGATCCGCAAGAAACTCGGGCCCCTGCCGGACGGCTCTCCCCGCATCAAGACGGTGCGCGGTGCCGGTTATCAATATCTGGTGAGTCAATGAGTCTGTTTCTACGCATCTTTCTCTCCTTCTGGCTGGCAAGCCTGCTGCTGGCCCTCTCCTTCTTTCTGATCCAGCGCCACTACGGCGGCGAAGTGGTGGAACAGGTAGCGGCGGTGATGCAGGCCCAGGCGGAGACAGCGGCCGTGTTGTGGCGGGAAGGTGGGGACAAGGCGCTGCATCGCTGGCTACATCGCCAAGACGGGAGGCACCGACTGATGCTGGTCAACGAGGGGGGCGAATCGCTGATGCGCCGGCCGCTGCCTCCCCATCTCAAGCAGCTGCTGCCACGGGCGATCAGCCCGGGGGTGGAGCGCATTCGGCCGGGGCACCTGATGCTCGCGGCGGAGTTGCCGGAGGTGGCGCCGAAACGCTTTCTACTCACCGTTGTTGATCTCGGCAGGCTTCACGGCATGCCGATCTGGGCGCGCGGACTGCTGGCGATCCTGGTCTTCGCCCTGGTGAGCCTGCTGCTGGCGAGGATGTTGACCCGTCAGGTGCGTCCTTTGAGGCTAGCGGCCCAACGCATGGCCGAAGGGGATCTGAGTGGTCGGGTAGAGCTCAAGGGGGGGGATGAGATCAGCGCCCTGGGGGCCGACTTCAACCTCATGGCGGAGCGACTCAACGACCTGCTGCAGAGTCAGCGCCAACTGGTACGGGATGTCTCCCACGAGCTGCGGTCCCCCCTGGCCCGGCTGCGGGTCGCCCTGGAACTGGCGGAGAGGGAGGAGGACCGCAACAAGGCCCTGGGCCGCATCGAACAGGAGGCGGACGAACTGGAGCGCTTGGTCACCGAACTCCTCTCCCTGGCCCGCCTGGAGTCGGGGCAGGCCGGGCTGGAACGGCAGCGCCTGCATCTTGACGAGTTGGTGGAGAAGGTGGTGACCGATGCCGAGTTCGAGGCCCAGGCGCAACAGAAAGGGGTGGCTTTCAGCAGCGAGGCGGTGACCCTGGTGGGCGACGCGGTACTGCTGCGCGCCGCGGTGGAGAACGTGGTGAGGAACGCCATCCGCCACACCCCAAAGGGTAGCGAAGTCCGGGTGTCGCTGACCGTGGATCAAGGTGATTGCCTGATTCGGGTCAGGGACGCCGGTCCCGGTGTGGAGGCGTCGCAGCTGGAGCTGATGTTCGATCCCTTCACCCGCACCGCCGAGGCGCGGGAGCGGGGCAGTGGTGGTTTCGGATTGGGACTCGCCATCGCCCGCCGGGCGATGCGGATCCACGGCGGTGAGGCCTCGGCGCGGAACCACCCCCAGGGGGGGTTGGAAGTAAGCCTGAGACTGCCGATGTCAGCGTCGGATTAGCGCCGCCACACAGCCCGGTCAAGCCTACTGGACCTGGTCCGAAAGATCGTTCCACTCGTGCTCGCTGACGCCGAGGATGGAGAAGATCTGCTTCTGCGCGGTGAGCAGGATGTTACGCTGCTCCTCTTCGTGGGGCAGGCTCTTGGCGATGGCCACCGCGCCCACCAGGGAAGCGAGGATCGCCCGGGATTTCTCGGCCACGGTTTCGCTGTCCGCCGGAAAGGGCAGCTTGTTGAGCCGGCAGAGGGCGGTGATGCGGGTCTCCAGATTCTCCTTCAGGCTGGAGTAGGATTTCTCGTAGAGTTTCTTGATCTCGGAATTGTCGCTGGCGATCTCATTGAAAAGGATCGACTCGGGGCCCGGTTCGTTCACCTTCTTCGGATCGCGAAGATTCAGGTAGTCGGTGACCAGCGAAAACAGATGCTTTATGGTGAAGGGGCTCTTGGTCAGGCGCGCCGCCCTGCTGCGTCGCAGGGTCTCAAAAAAGGAGGCGCTGAAGAGGGCCTCCTTCGACTCGAAGTGGGCATAGAAGGCGCCATGGGTCATCCTTGCCAACTTCATGATCTGGGTGATCGAGACTTTGTCGAAGCCGTAGCGAAAAAACAGCTCCGTTGCCGATTTCAGGATGCGGTCCTTGGACTCGGATTTATGCGATTTGGAGTATGGCATTTAGGTGCTCCCACGGATACCGGCCGTGAATATTATCTTGATCATATATTGGTACGGGCTAGTGTCTCAATAGCAATCAGCAGGAGAGACTATGAACCCGCCCATTGTCATCACAGGTATGGGAATCATCAGTCCACTGGGATGTGGAGTCAAGCCGGTCTGGCAGCGCCTCACGGAGGGACGTTCAGGGGTGCGCCGTATCGACCGTTTCGATGTGGAGGATTTTCCCATCCGCATCGCCGGTCTGGTGCCCGGCATGGAGAATGACTCCGAGGCGGGATTCGATCCGGATAGCGTGATCGAGACCAAGGAGCGCAAGAAGATCGACCTCTTCACCCTCTATGCCCTGGCCGCGGCCAAGGAGGCCCTGGCGCAGGCGGGTTGGGCGCCGTCGAGCGAAGCGGAGCAGCGTTCCACGGCGACTATCGTGGCTACCGGCATCGGCGGCTTCCCCACCATCACCCAGGCGCAGAAGACCCTGGACAGCCGCGGTCCCAAGCGCATCTCACCCTTTGTGGTGCCCGCGTTTCTCGCCAACCTGGCCTCGGGCAACGTCTCCATCCGCTACGGTTTCAAGGGGCCCCTGGGCTGCCCGGTGACCGCCTGTGCCGCCGGGGTGCAGGCCATCGGCGACGGCATGCGCCTGATCCGCAGCGGCGAGGCGGAAGTGGCCCTGGTGGGCGGCGCGGAATCCTGCGTCGATCCCCTGGCCCTGGCCGGCTTCAACGCCCTCAAGGCCCTCTCGACCCGGGACGACGAGCCGGAGCGCGCCTCCCGTCCCTTCGACCGCGACCGCGACGGCTTCGTCATGGGAGAAGGTGCGGGCCTGATGGTGATCGAGACCCTGGATCACGCCGAGGCACGCGGCGCCACCCCGCTGGCGATGATCAGCGGCTATGGAACCAGCGCCGACGCCCACCATATCACCGCCGGCCCGGAGGACGGCTCGGGCGCCGCCGCGTCGATTCGCAGCGCCCTCGCCATGGCCGGACTCGAGCCGGGGGAGATCGGCTATGTCAACGCCCATGCCACCTCGACTCCGGTGGGCGACCGCGCGGAGATCGCCTCCCTACGCAATGTCTTCGGTGACGAGATCGGCAAGCTACCGGTCTCATCCACAAAATCGGCCACCGGCCACCTCCTCGGTGCCGCGGGGGGTGTGGAGAGCATCTTCACCGCCCTCGCGGTAATGCACGATACCCTGCCGCCCACCCTCAACCTGGAGAACCAGGACGAGACCATGAGCGACCTCGACTTCGTGCCCAACGAGGCCCGCAACCAGCCGCTGCGTCATGCCTTGTGCAATGGCTTTGGCTTTGGCGGGGTTAATGCCTCGTTGATTGTCAGTAAGCTGGATTAGGCTATTAGGTCTTACGGGTGGTGTCGACCTGTTGATTAAGATCAGGTCAATAACTCCTTCAAACTGGCTGAGATCGGCTCTTGCCTTGCTGCCCGATCGGCGGCTATCCTGGTTGCGTTCTGTCTCATTGTGGGTACATGGAGTTTGGAGGTGTTATGGACGCACAGACCACGCAGCGTATCGCCATTGTCGGCGGTTCCACGGGCGGTTCTTCCGCCGCCGCTCAGATCCGCCGTCTCAGCGAAGAGGTCGAGATCCTGCTCTTCGAGAAAAGCGCGCATATCTCCACCGCCTATTGCGGATTGGCGTATGCCCTGGGTGGTGTGGTGCCGGAGGTGGATACCCTGATCCCTATAGAGCCTGATCAGCTCGGACAGCGGTTCAATGTCGACGTACGTACCCGGCACCAGGTGGTGTCGATCGATGAAGTCAACAAGACGCTGACAGTTTACGATAGTGTTCAGGATATCAAATATACCGAACGTTACGACAAACTACTCCTCTCAACCGGCGCCTCGGTGAACATCCCCGATATCGAAGGTGTGGAGCTGCCCGGGGTCTTCGGCTTGCGCACCGTGGATGATCTGCGGTCGATCCTCCCCTGGATGGAAGAAAAGAAACCACTCCACGCAGTCGTCGTGGGTGGCGGTTTCATCGGTCTCGAAGTGGTGGAGAACCTGAAGCACAGCGGCCTCGATGTCACCCTGATCGAGGAGGGCCATCAGCTGCTGATGCACCTCGACCCGGAGATGGCGACACTGCTGCAGGCCGAACTCCATGCCCATGGCATTGAACAGATCTTCAACGCCGGGCTCATGCGCATTGCAGCGGAACATGACCGGCTGCTGTTGCAACTCGATAACCAACGGCACATCCTGGCTGACATGGTCATCCTGGCAACGGGAACCAGACCGCAGACCCAGCTTGCCGAATCGATCGGGATCGAAATCGGCAGCCTGGGCGGCATGGTCGTCGACAATAGCCTCTGCACCGGCATCGAGGATATCTATGCCGTCGGTGATGCGGTGGAGCTGCCGCACAGAATCGATGGCAGATCCACCCTGGTTCAGCTGGCTGCCCCACTGAGCCAGCAGGTTAGAATCGCCGCCCTGAATATAGTCGGCCAGCCGCATGCCTATCCGGGCGTTCTGGGCACTTTCGTTTGCAAGGTCTTTTCAATGACGGCTGCGGCCGTCGGCTACTCGGAGAGGGCGCTGAAAGGTCAGCATGCAAGGTACAAGAAGGTCATCATACCCGCCACCAACCATGTCTTTTTCTATCCCGATGTGGAGTCCTTGACCTTGAAGCTTCTGTTCGATCCCATGGATGGAAGGTTGTTGGGAGCGCAGGCGGTGGGTGGCCAGGGAACGGACAAACGCATCGACGTGCTTGCCACGGCCATTACCGCAAAGATGACCATCTACGATCTCGAGTATCTGGAGTTGGGCTATGCCCCGCCCTACGGTGCGCCACGGGATGTGGTCAACATTGCGGGTTCGGTGGGTGCCGGCCTGTTGCGCAACGATATTCGCGGCATCTATCCCGATGAGGTGCCCGCCTGGCAGAAGCGGGAGCTGGAGATCATCGATGTCAGGAGTGCGGACGAGTTCGAGCTCGGCAGTCTCCCAGGTGCGCACAACATCCCGGCTGAGGTTCTGCGAGACCATCTCGACAGCTTCTCCAGTGAGAGGCCGATTCTGGTCTGTTGCCAGATCGGCTCGAAGTCCACATCGAGCCAGCGCATGCTGATCCAGCATGGTTTTGAGTGTATGAACCTGCTCGGTGGCTACACCCTGTGGCGCCTCTTCCACCCTGGAGAGATGACCTTCGAAGTCACATCCGAGGCGGTGGAGAAGAGCGACAGCCTGATCGAAGAAGGCATACTTGATGTACGGGGTATGTGCTGTCCAGGACCCATGCTCAAGGTTAAAAAGCACATGAAATCACACGACACCGGTACACCGATCAAGATTCTAGTCGACGATGTCGGATTTCTTCACGACTTCAGCAACTGGTGTGAACGATTCAACCATAACATCCATGATGTCCACAAAGAGGATAACCACTATATTGTTGTCTGTTCCAAGTAGTCGATTCCAGACTGTTCTGTCGAACAAATTCCATATGACAGCGAAACCCGGCTTATCAAGGGCAGCAGTAGCAAAAGCAGGCCCGTATCGACTCGAAATCTTGGAGTTGACCGCCTTGCCCGAAAGCACCTTTTGTGTATTGAAGTTTGACTGGTAAGGTTCTGAAAAGTAATATGAAATTGAATATACAGGGAAGTTGATAAATCAAGAATCCAATCTTCTATAGGTAGTTTCCAGGCAAATTGCCTGTTTTGTTTCTATGATGAACCTGTATTGAAAGAGATATGAAATGAGACTTTATCTATACATGGCATTGCTGTTGATAACCTTCTATTGCGGCGCGGAAGAGATCTATCTGACTACTAAGGTGACCTTGAACAGCGAAATAGGCGATATTGTCAATCTGGATGGCTTTTATACAGCGAAAAATGACCGAAAAATGACAACCGCCAGAATCAAGGGTAGAGAGTCGAATTTTCCTGTCATGTTTGTTGAGAAAACCAAAACCGACCTTGGAACAACGTATACATTTGATATGCCGTCTGGTATCAAAGAGGCAAAAGTAGGTGGAACGGCAGATGTCGTGCTGGCCCTGAAGCCCGAGTATATGAGCATTTCGTGTACCGCGGTAGTAAACAATAGATCGGTCCACGGCTCATCTGTAGTGCTTTTGGATAAGGGTAATTTATTGCTCCGACCTGTTGCTATTGTTTCAAGGCTTTCGAATAACAAATGCATTGCAAAATCACTGGTTGGGGATAACAGTTGTGTCGTGGACAAGCCGGACAGATTTAGAATGGAAAATGGTGAATACAGCATTCCTGCCGGAAATAATTGTGGAAATGATGGGTTAAGTCATAAATACATCATGTTGAATGGTATTATCGATGTTGCGAAATAGGGAAGATGGTGTTCACCGTATTCCATGCTAATCCGAGAGATAAATCTCCGCGATCTGGATCGGTGGTCGAAGATGAGAAGCGCTCTTTGGCCAAATTCTGAAGATGCCCACTTAACTGATATCAAGGGCTATTTCGAGGGTAAGTCGGTAGATATAGATCTGGTCTATGTCGCAACGGTCAATGACAATGCGGTGGGTTTTATCGAGCTCAATATCAGAGAATTTGCCGAGGGAAGCCGCCGGCCGCGCGTGCCATACGTTGAGGCCTGGTACGTGGAGCCCGAGTACAGAGGAATGAATTACGGCAAACTGCTGATGCGCAAAGCGGAGAGTTGGGCCCTTGAGCGGGGCTACAGCGAGCTGGCCAGCGATACCGAAATCGATAACCACCAAAGTATAGCCATGCATGCCCATCTGGGATTCGAGGAGACTGAGCGTATCGTCTGTTTTCTGAAAAAATTGCGTTCCTGACGGCTGCCCCATTCACATCTCAGGTATTCGCAAATGCTGGTTGCAGCAGTGCAACGGAGTTTCCATTTCCGGTTAAAAAAAAGAGAATAACCAATACTGACCTTGTGAAATGACGTCGTTTTGTGATGAATTGAAGGCAGGCTTACTAGTAAGGTTTATTGTTGTCCAGTGCCCATCTGAGCGGGATATCCATATCCTTCAGAAAGTTGAAATAGGCGCGCGTGGCCTCTTTGCTCATGCCGATCAGCATAATTCCGCTGTGGTCTTTTGAAGTGTAAATCACAAAGCCGCGCAGGGTTTGTAACTCTCCCTTGATCCATACTCGCAACAGAACAATCTCATTGGGATTCAGCGCCGGTTTGTCAAGCAGCAGGGTCATGCCTCCCAGGCTCAAATCTTTCGTCACCGCACTTCCGATATGCTGACCTTTTCGGAACAGGTCAACTTCCAGTGAAATTCGAATGCGTGGATAGTATCGGTTTTCCACTGTCAGCTCCTGGTAAGTTACTACTTCCCTGATCGAATTACCCTCGCCAACCAAGTTAAAAATCGTCCTGAATGAGCACTCTCTACAATTTAGTATGGACAATAACTGCAATTCCGTCACGCTGTAAAGAACAGTCAATGAGCCAGATCAAAATATCGGGCTGGCCATGAGTGCGGCGGAATCGTTGGATCAGGATTCCCTCAACACACAGACGAGCCGTAAACACCCATCCCACTCCGTGCTCCAATCCTCTCTGTCGTGCAGCGGGTAAAAGTGGGATAGGTGTCTGAAATCAAACTCAATTTAAACTAGAATCTTGCGGGCATTCGATAAGTGTCATGGTGCCGGTTGCCAAGCTGTCGGTAAAGGTGGGCGGCATGGGATCGTAGAAGGTGTTTAGTCCGAAAAACGGTCCGCTCAGTGTTGACAAGGAGAGCCTGGCGTTACCGATGGCAATGTCCCTGGAGAGATCGTCCGGGTGATATTCCGATGAAGAAAAGTGGAGATGAGCGGTGTCACCGATGACAACGGCGGCAGCCTGCAGGATGGTCGGATCCTCGACCAACGCATAGCCTTGGAGCGTATAGTAATCGTCACCCATATGGGTCACTCCGAACTTCACTACATATGACTCGTCAGTCTGCACCTCGTTGCGTTCCGTGATATGAAGGGTCCAGCACAATTCTCCGAGATAATCAGCGGAGGCGGTTTCGGCCAGCAAAAGAAGCAGAGCAACAGTGATTGAATCCAGAATGCGACTTCTCAACAACAATGTATTCATTATGACGTCTCCTTGTGTGACTGATTGAGATCATGCTGAATCCGTAAAAGCGCCTTACATCAGCGTAGCGAATAGTTGGTTAAGCCGGATGAACCAGACTCGTCTTCAAGCATCATAAACTACCATTTTGCAGCCGCTGTCAAAAGAAAACGCTAAAATGACCGGTCGGTGTGGGTTGGCGGTGCAGGCGTTTTCCCGCCCCCTAACGGCTGGATTCGAAATCAAACCATGACTGAGCAAGGGTGGTGATCTCCTGGTTCCAAGAGGGATGGATCCGCTGTGACCGTACTGACCTATGTCGTGATCCAGACAAATTTCTCTCTTGATGATTGCATGCAACGCATTGATATTATTACAATATTGATCTGGCATCCCGATTGCATTAACGATTTCTTCCGTCGTGCATTCCAACTCTGCGACGCTTAACTGAATGATGCCATCCATGGTAAAGATAGGAGCTTATGAACAGAACCCTCCGGATCGTGCTCGCTACCCTGATTGGAATCGCGCCAAGCCATGTCCCTGTGAAGGCGGAAGAGGTGATGATCGCAGTCGCGGCCAACTTCATCGATGCCAGCCGCGAGATTGCTCCGCTGTTCGAACAGGCCACGGGCCATCGCACCCGAATCAGCTATGGCTCCACCGGCAAGCTCTATTCGCAGATCGAACACGGTGCCCCCTTCGAGCTCTTCCTGGCGGCCGATACCCAGCGGCCGATCAAGGCAGAGGAGGAGGGATTGGCCGTTCCGGGCAGCCGCTTCGTCTATGCCAAGGGAAGGCTGGTGTTGTGGAGTGTCAAACCCGGGCTGTTCAATAATGCTGAGCGGTTTCTCAAGGAGGGGGCTTTTGATCACCTGGCGCTGGCCAACCCCAAAACAGCCCCCTACGGATTGGCGGCCCATCAGGTGATGAATCGCTTGGGTGTGCTGGATGGACTCACACCCAAACTGGTGAGGGGTGAATCCATTGCCCAGACCTTCCAGTTCGTAGCCACCGGCAATGCGGAGGCGGGATTTGTCGCCCTGGCCCAGATCAAGGAGTGGGCAGGAGAAGCCGGTACACTCTGGGAGATTCCGCCGCACTACTATGCCCCTATCGATCAGGCGGCGGTGTTGCTGAAAAAGGGGGAAGCGAACCCGGCGGCCATCGCCTACCTGGCGTTTCTCAGAAGCGACACCGCGCGCGAGGTGATCGAACGCTACGGCTACGGAGTGGAGTAGTGCGGCGCGGCGGTATTACACAACTTAACACTCAACACTCAAGGGTGCGGAGCAGAGCATGACATTCGATTGGCAACCCGTCTGGCTTACCCTCAAATTGGCTGGCACCACAACCCTGCTGCTGCTGATCCTCGGAACCCCCATTGCCTGGTGGCTGGCACGCACCCATGCATGGTATAAACAGGCGCTGTCAGCGGTGGTTGCGCTGCCGTTGGTATTGCCGCCGACCGTACTCGGTTTCTACCTGTTGATCATGCTTGCCCCCGACGGGCCGGTGGGGCGGTTGACTCAGTCTTTGGGGATCGGCACCTTACCCTTTACCTTCGAAGGACTGGTCTTCGCCTCCATGCTCTACTCACTTCCCTTCGTGGTGCAACCGTTGCAAAACGCCTTCGAGGCCCTGGGGCCGCGTCCGGCCGAGGTGGCCGCCACCCTGCGCGCATCCCCCTGGGACCGCTTCATGACCGTGGTGATACCCCTGGCGCGCCCCGGCTTTCTGACCGCCTCCGTTCTCGCCTTCGCCCACACCGTGGGCGAGTTCGGCGTGGTACTGATGATCGGCGGCAATATTCCCGGCGAGACCCGGGTGCTGTCGGTGGCGATCTACGATTATGTGGAAACCCTGGAATACGACCAGGCCCACCTGCTGGCCGCCGGTATGCTCGCCTTCTCTTTTCTGGTGTTGATGACCCTCTACCTGGTCAACGGTCGAATCTCCCGGAGCCACCAGCCGTGAGCCGTATCGAGGTCCGTCTGAAACACCGGCTTGGCGATTTCGATCTTGATGTGGCCTTCGACGCGCCGGGTCAGGGTGTAACGGCTCTGTTCGGACGCTCCGGTTCGGGTAAGACCAGCGTGTTGCGGGCAGTAGCCGGCCTGGAGCGCACTGGGCAGGGGCTGGTGCGGATAAACGGCGAAGTGTGGCAGGATGAGAAGCGCTTCCTGCCGATCCACCACCGACCCATCGGCTATGTGTTTCAGGAGGCCAGCCTTTTTCCCCATCTCTCGGTACGGAAAAATCTGGAGTACGGCTTGCGCCGGGTACCTGAAAGGCAGCGCCGGATACCCTTTCACGATGTGGTGGAGCTGCTCGGCATCTCTACGCTGCTGACCCGCGCGACCCCCCGTCTCTCAGGCGGCGAGCGCCAGCGGGTCGCCATCGCCCGCGCCTTGCTCACCAGTCCCAGGTTGCTGCTGATGGATGAACCCCTCTCGGCCCTTGACCACGCCGCCAAGCAGACCATCATGCCCTATCTGGAGCGGCTGCATGACGAGTTCGCCATTCCCTCTCTCTACGTCTCTCACGACCCGAACGAGGTGGCGAGGCTGGCCGATCACATGGTGGTGCTGGAAGAGGGGCGTGTTGCCGCAGAGGGTGAGGCCGCGCCCTTGCTGACTCGGCTCGATCTTCCTCTCTCGACCTATGACGACGCCTCTGCCCTGCTGGAGGGTTTCGTCAGTTCCCACGACCACAGCTACCACCTGACCTGGATCTCCCTCCAGGGCAACAGGGTCGCCGTGCCCCGGGAGGATCTGCCGGTGGGACGCCATGCCAGGGTGCAGATCCAGGCCCGGGATGTCAGCCTTTCGATCCGCGCCCATGCCGATACCAGTATTCTTAACATCCTCCCGGCGCGGGTGATCGATACCCGCGACATCAGCCCGACACAGGTGTTGGTACGCCTCGAGCTGGAGGATGGTCAGACCCTGCTCTCGCGCATCACCCGCCGCTCCGCAATCGGCATGGGGGTTCACGAGGGGATGCAGCTCTATGCCCAGGTCAAGAGCGTGGCCTTGCTGTCGTAATTTTGAATTTTGAAATAGGGTACTCCCCAATTCTCTCTCCGGCCGCTGCATCCCGATTATTGATCTACACTCAAGTTGCCGAATAGCGGTTTAAACAATTTCCGGTGGGAGCTCAGATAACTTCGATTGGGGAGGAAGCTTTGATGAAACTCTATCTGGTACAGCATGGCGAGGCCTGTGCGAAAGAGATCGATCCCGATCGGCCCTTAACCCAAAAGGGCAGGGAGGATATGGATCGACTTGCCGGATTTCTGCAACAGGCCGGTATTCGTGTGGCGAGGGTGATTCACAGTGGCAAGCTGCGGGCCGTGCAAACGGCGGAGTGCTTAGGCGATAGGATTGCGCTCGGAATTGAGTTGGAAGCCAGTGACAGCATCAATCCGAACGACGATCCGAAGGGATTATACCGGCAAATTGAAGCCGCGGACTCGGACACGCTTGTCGTCGGCCACCTGCCGTTTATGGCGAAACTGGTTTCACGGTTGGTTGTTGGGGATGAGGAGAAGCTTATAACCGCCTATCGGCCGGGCAGCGTCGTCTGCCTGGAATTGACTAACGATCTGCGCTGGCAGATCGATTGGATGTTAAGACCTGAATTGTTTAGATAGAAGGGCGAGCAGAGAGAGCGCCGCTCACTATACTCTCAGGTATGGAATCACAGGTAATTTAAGAAGTAGATGCGCGGAATTCTTTTCGATCTCGATGGCGTCTTCTATGTGGGAGAACGGGCAATTCCCGGAGCTGCCGAAACCCTGGATTGGGTAAGACAGCAGCAGATCCCCCACTGCTTTCTTACCAACACCAGTTCCAAACCCCGTGACGCCTTGGTGGCTAAGCTGGCCCGCTTGGGACTCGCTGCTGATGCGGACCATATTCTTACACCGCCCGTTGCGGCCTCCAGCTGGATTGCGCAAAACCTGAATGGCTCCGTTGTCCTATTTGTACCCGATGACACCGAGGCTGAGTTCGCCCGGCTCACCTTGGCGGATCGGCAGACCCAAGAGCCGGTGGCCGCAGTCGTCGTCGGGGACTTGGGAGATGCTTGGGATTTCACCACCCTTAACCAGGCCTTTCGCCTGTTGATGCGGCAACCTTCCCCACGCCTGATCGCCCTCGGCATGACTCGTTATTGGCGCGCCCCTGACGGCCTGCGGCTTGATGTCGCCCCATTTGTCCACGCACTCCAGTATGCCAGCGGAATAGAGCCGGTTGTTCTCGGCAAACCTTGTGGAGACTTTTACCGCAGCGCCTTGGAGATGATCGTTTGCAAGGCGGAGCAGAGCGTGATGGTCGGCGATGACATTCGTGGTGATATCGCCGCCGCCCAGGCGGTCGGGTTGCAGGGTCTGCTGGTCCACACCGGCAAGTTTCAGACCTCGGATTTGGCTGCTGGCATCACCCCTGACGGTCAACTCGCCTCGATCGCCGAATTCCCCGAGTGGTGGGGCAGAATCACCGGGGCAGATCGGATTGGGCACCGCTAGGACGGGGATTGCAAACAGATTGTCTCGAGGACTGTTTGCAATTGATAATCATTCTTATTATTATGAGCACTCTGACGGATGAACAGTTGCCTCACTACCAGGCATCCAGTGGCCTCTCTTGATGCCTGGTAGGTGCCTGAAAGCAACCGGTTCACATTCTGTTGTAATTTATTCGTCGGCCCGCCAGCATGCGCCAGCCAGCCTGTGTTTTATCTTTAGTATTTAGGGGTTCTGTGTTATGCAAAAAAGAGGACTGACTGAGGTTGGAGTGTGTCGTGCGCCGGTAAAAATCACTTTCACCCTGTTGCTGGCAGGTTCGATGTGTGGGCTCAGCGGAGAGCTCGCTGCGGAGACGGAAGAGGGCGTTTTCGGTAACCTCAGGGTGGGTTTTATCCATGCCGAAGACGATGCCGGGGATGAGACGGACGGTTCGGCCATCGGCGGCAAGCTGGGTTATGTCAGTCCGAGCTGGAAGGGGCTGAGCGCAGGAGCGACCTTCTACACCACCGGGGAGTTGTTCGACGATGAAAACGGCGACTTCTTCTCCTCAGAGAACGGCAGCTACTCCATCCTCGGGGAGGCCTATCTGCAGGGTGAGTTGGCCAACACCCAGCTGCGGATCGGTCGTTTCGAGCTGGATACACCCCATGCCGACACCGACGATATCCGCATGGTGCCGAACACCTTTCAGGGGCTTTTACTGAGCAACAGCGATCTTCCCGCCACCACCCTCTATCTCACTCACCTCGAAAAATGGGCCGGGGTGGACGCCGACATACCTGAAAGTTTCAATGAGATGAACGGCGACGACGGTGTGACCGCGGTCGGTGCGGTCTACGAGGGTGTAGAGCAACTGGCTGTACAGGGTTGGTACTATCACGGCAGCGATTTCGCCAAACTCCTCTATCTCGAGGCCCTCTACGAATCAGACGACTTCTCTGTCGGCTTGCAGTTCGGCTCGCAGACGGACGATAGCAGCGACGAATCGAGGCCCGATGGCGATGTCTGGGGCATCACCGGGAGCTACACCTTGTCGGATCTGACCTTGATTGCCGCCTTCAACGATGTCTCGGGGACGGTGACGAACGGTTTTGGCGGCGGACCCTACTTCACCTCGGCCGATGACCATACCATCGACGGTGTCGAGGATCAGCAAGCCGTTGCCTTGGGTATCGAATATGCGGGTGTCGAAGCATTGAAAGTGGGTGTACTGCATGTCGATTTTGATGAGGGCGCGAACGAGACAGACTACTATGGCGTCTACGAATTCAACGACCGGCTGGCAATGGAGCTGATCTATACCGATATGCACGAGGATGGTGATTTCGTACGCTTGATGACCAACTACGGTTTCTAGATTTCCACCTGCCGTGGTGGACTAGGGCATGATCGGAGAGTTGCTCTGCTCTCGGGCGGCGGGCGGTGGCAGTGGTCTCCCCTCGACAACTGCCGTGACCGCGGTCATGGGGTCCTCTTCGCCGGTGATTACGACCGCAACACCGAAGTCGTTCATGCGGCGGATAAATCCCTCACCGCTGCTGCCGGTGATCAGGTAGTCCATCTTGAAGATAGGATGGTCATCACCCCGGAACTCGTGCATCGACATCTGCTTCGGCAGGTTGAGGCGGGCCAGCTGATGGATCTCTCCACTTGCCTGATCCTTTTCAAAGATCAGGAAACGCCGCGTCTTGCCCGCATGCTGGGTGATGGTGCGGAAATTCTGACTGGTCACTGCAATTTTCATGGCTGTATAACCGGGTGGTTTACGCTGGTGCCGGCCGTTTTTTATGGAACCGAGTGTGCACCAACTGGTCGTTTAGGATGACAGGGTTTAGTGTGCGTCTGATTCAGACTCGCTAAAACCAAGGCAACTAGCAGCATAGTGGGTCACCCTAACCACAGCATTGAAAATGATCAATATCTGCTTGAGGGCGCTGTGCCTGGTCGATCGGTTAATGCGCTTAACTACGGACTAAGATGTTACTTCATTAAGTATCAAGTGGGAGAGAGATGATATTTACCCAACGACGCCTGCCCTGGTTCATATTGGCATTGAGCGCACTGGTCCTCGAGGGCGCGGCACTCTATTTTCAATATGGTTTGGAGCTCGATCCCTGTGTTCTCTGCATCTATCAGCGGGCCGCGGTTCTGGGAATCTTTCTCTCGGCGCTTATCGGCATGAGCGCTCCCCGATCCATCGTCGCCAGGTCGATCGGATATGCCGGTTGGGCATTGGCGGCCGGCTGGTGTCTCTATCTGGCGTTGGAGCTCTCCGGTATGCAGTTGGGTATTGTCCAGCCGTCACTGAGTTGCGATGTGAATGCCAAGTTTCCGGTTTGGCTGAAACTCGATCACTGGATGCCGTTGGTATTTCAACCCACCGGATTCTGCGGCGACATACAGTGGCAGTTCCTCGGTTTGAGTATGCCGCTTTGGCTGGTTGTCATCATGCTGCTGCATCTGATCGTATTGGGTGTCGTGTTGTCTGTTGAATTGAGAGGGAAGATAAGCGCATAGGCTCTGTATGAACCGGATGAAGTTCGTGTTCCAATGAGCCGTACAAACAGGGATCGCAGCCGTCCCGTGGAATTGATTCAGCGCTTTTGGTTCAAATGCCCAAATCGCATTCGATGATTTTGGCGTCACAGCCTACGATCCGGCACCTGAAGTTGCTGCTGTACTAGTATTACATATAGGCCGAACAACAGAGCCGACCTTCAGGATCTACCCATGCGATGAGCGAGCAACCGGTTACTATCTACTACGGAGATACCCTTGGCCGTTACGGTTTCGGCGATGGGCACCCCTTTGGCCCGGATCGGATAGAGGCCTTCTGGAAAGAGACCCTGAAACAAGGGCTGGAGAAGCGGGCATCCGTTGCCAGCCCGCAGCTGTGTAACGATGAGGCGTTGATCCGGTTCCATACCCAGGTCTATATCAATCGTGTCAAAGTGCAGTCAAAGAGCGGTAACGGCTATCTCGATGCCGGTGACACGCCTGCATTCCCAGGTGTCTATGAAGCGGCCTGCACCGTTGTCGGTTCGGTGTTGGATGGCATGGAAAGAATTCTCGATGGCACTCATCCGAAGGTGTTCGTGCCCATCGCCGGCCTCCATCATGCACGGCGGGATTCGGCAGCCGGTTTCTGTGTCTTCAACGATGCAGGGGTATTGGTTGAAAACCTGAGAATCAGATTTGGCATACGTCGTATCGCCTATGTCGATATCGATGCCCATCATGGCGATGGCGTGTTCTATGCCTTTGAGTCCGATCCTGATCTGATCTTCGCCGATATCCATGAGGATGGCCGCTTTCTCTATCCGGGTACCGGTGCGGTGGAGGAGACGGGCAGGGGAGAAGCCAAGGGTAAAAAACTCAACGTTCCCTTGCCGCCGATGGCCGATGACTCCCATTTTCATCGTGTCTGGCCAACGGTCGAAGCCTTTATCCGCCAGGGAAGGCCGGAGCTGATCATACTTCAGGCGGGTGCTGACAGCATCCAGGGTGATCCGATCACGCATATGGAGTTTACCCCTGCCGCCCATGAATATGCCGCGGATCGCTTAAGCAGGATTGCCGATGAATTCTGCGACGGTCGTATGATTGCACTGGGGGGTGGCGGGTATAACCGTACCAATCTGGCGCTGGGGTGGAATGGAGTGGTCAAGGCGATGCAGAGGTGATGCCTGCTGCGATGAGGGGCGGGATGTGGCCAGCCGCGCCCCGTAGGGCGCAGCTGCAGTCAGGCGAGATGCGGGAGCGGACTGACGATCATGGAAAAGCCCCAGTCCGGTCGATATACGGCATGACTCAATCGCAGGTGGCAGACAGGTCCCAATATTTCGGGGAGTGAAGCAAGCGCGCCAGTTGCAGCTCGCGTTCAAGCACCATCTCCCGCGGAAGGTGGTCACCAAAACGGGTGAACAGCTCATCCTGATCGACGGTTTCGTGGCGGGCTATTTCCCGGTCGATATTCATGATGTCAAAAAAGTCCGCTTTGTCGAAATCCAGTCCCTCCCAGTTTAGGGATTCATAGGAGGGAACCCAGCCTAACGGGCTCTCAACGGCGGGACCGCAGCCGGTGCAGCGTTCCACTATCCACTTCAGCACCCGCATATTCTCGCTGAAGCCCGGCCAGATGAAACGACCGTGTTCGTCCTTGCGGAACCAGTTGACTCGGAATATCGCGGGCGGTGTGGCGACGTTCTTGCGTCCGATGCGCAGCCAGTGTTTCAGGTATTCCGCCATGTTGTAGCCACAGAACGGCAGCATGGCCATGGGATCGCGCCGCATGGCGGCCTGACCGATGGCAGCTGCGGTCGCCTCCGAGCCCATGGTCGCCGCCATGTAGACGCCGTGTTCCCAGTTGTAGCTCTGAAAAACCAGGGGAAAATTATGGCTGACGCGTCCGCCGAAGAGAAACGCGGTTATCGGCACACCGGCGGGATTTTCCCACTCCGGATCGATGGAGGGACAGGCTGAGGCGGGCGCGGTAAAGCGCGCGTTTGGATGAGCCGCCGGGCGACCACAGCCTATCGTCCAGTCATCTCCGCGCCAGTCGATCATATGTTCAGGGGGTTCTTCCGTCAGCCCCTCCCACCATATATCACCATCATCGGTGAGGGCGCAGTTGGTGAAGATGCAGTTTTCCTTCAAGGCGGCGATCGCATTGGCATTGGATGATTCATTGGTGCCCGGGGCTACGCCGAACAGCCCATACTCCGGATTGATGGCATAAAACTTACCGTCCTCGGGATTGGGTTTAATCCAGGCAATGTCATCACCGATCGTGGTGACCTTCCAGTCCTCGAAACCCTTCGGCGATTTGAGCATTGCAAAATTGGTCTTTCCACAGGCGCTGGGGAAGGCCGCCGCGACATAGAACTTCTTGTTCTCTGGCGTCTCCACCCCCATGATCAACATATGCTCGGCGAGCCAGCCCTCGTCCCGCCCCATCACCGAGGCGATTCGCAGCGCGAGGCACTTCTTGCCGAGCAGGGCATTCCCACCGTAGCCGCTGCCGAAGGACCAGATCTCCCGGGTCTCGGGGAAATGGGTAATATATTTGTCTTCGATGTTGCCGGCGCAGGGCCAGGGGACGTCCTCCTCCCCCGGCGCCAGGGGTGCACCAACAGAGTGCACGCAGGGCACGAATTCACCGTCGTCACCCAGCACGTCGAGTACTTTCTGCCCCATACGGGTCATGATGCGCTGATTCACCGCGACATAAGCAGAGTCCGAGATCTCAACACCGATGTGTGCGATATGCGAGCCGAGCGGTCCCATGCTGAACGGGATCACATACATCGTCCTTCCCCGCATGCAGTCTTTGAACAATCCATTGAGGATGGATTTCATCTTCTTGGGATCCATCCAGTTGTTGGTTGGCCCGGCGTCTTCCTCCTTTTCCGAACAGATATAGGTTCGCTCCTCGACACGGGCCACGTCGCTCGGATGGGAACGGGCGAGGTAGCTGTTGGGCCGTTTCTCCGGGTTGAGGCGAATAAAGGTACCCCCTTTCACCATCTCATCACACAAGCGGTCATACTCTTCCTGAGAACCGTCACACCAGTAGATCCGATCCGGATTACACAGCTGGGCGACCTCGTCAACCCAGGCTAGTAGTTTCCGATTGCGGGTGCGAGCGGCGCCGTCGTGTTTCGTGGTCATGGTGAAGGTCTCCCTTGGTTTTTCGCTATCTTATCAGCTTTAAGGGTTGAATGTTTATAGCCAAGATTCTACTCAGACAATGGGGTAAATCTGGCAAGGAGATACAGACTGCCAAGATGCCAAGTATATTTAGAACGACTGAAAATCGCTATCCCTGGTAATACCAGGAGTCGGATAGCATCACTCTCGCAGATCTGATTGGGTCCCTGTGCAACAGTAGAGGAGCTTTGTCAGCGAATAGTTTTCCATTTCAATTCCGACTGATGTGGTTATGTTTTTATCTGTTCGAGTCAAGAGAAGGAAATGCGATTTCCACCCTTGGCTTTGGCGACGTAACAGGCTTGATCCACGCGTGCCATGGCTTCCTTGGTTGTGTCTTTTGAATTAGAAAGCATTATCAGGCCAATACTTGCTGTGACTCGATAATTATTACCATCTATTTCCAATACCTGGTCCGCGATTTCTTTGCGTATTAGCTCAGCAATATGCATGGCCCGTGCTAGTGGGCAGAACCATAGCAAGATAGCAAACTCATCACCGCCCCATCGGGCTGCGCAGTCGCGTGATCTTATGTGACGTGAGATAGATTGGGAAATCAAATTCAGCATTCTATCGCCTGCCACATGTCCCAGAGAGTCATTGATTGGTTTGAAATTATCCAGATCAATGAACATCAGGGCATGCGCCTTTTTATTGGTGTCTGCTGTACCAAGCGCCGCATCAATCTGGTTATGGAGATACTCCCGGTTCGCCAGTCCGGTCAGGCTATCGTGACTCGATTTGTAGTGGAAGACTTCTTTTTCACTTATCTCTATGCCAAAGACAGCCAGGACAAGACTGGTGAATGACAAGATGCCGATAAAGGCAATGTGCAGAAACAGGTGATCAATTTCATGGGTAAGAAAGTGTTCGGCCGAAAGAGTGTATCCACCAAGTATGAATATGGTAACAACCATCAAATTTACATGAGCGGCGCTACGAATGCCCCCTGTCAGCCCAATTAGGGCTACTGCGGGTAAGGCAAAGAATAACAGAACCATAGATAAAGGATCATCAGGAAAAGCGGCATTTGCCAAACTTATGGCAATAACAACCAGATATAAAACAGCTCTTGGGAATTGATATTCTTTGAATAAACCTACTCTGTACCCGTGACTCCCTGTTTTTATAGTATAAGCAACTAGTGCGCCGCCAAAGGTCATCAGTCCAATGCTATTTCCCAACCACCAATATAGCCAGGTGACCATTGGTCGTGTTGGAGGGTCCAGATAGACATGTAATGCATAGGTTCCAAAGAATGCACTGAATAACGGACCAATCAGCACACAGAAAAAAGTGAAAGCCAATAAGCCGTTGAGCCGGTCGATCGTCGTTTCAGGGAATATTTTTTGTAGTAGATAGATCCCAACTACGGCTTCAAGAACACTCCCCATAGCAGCCAGCAATGCTACTGGAAGCGGTATCTGGTTGTGTATTGCGAGAAAGAACATTCCCAGGAAAATACCTGGCCACAGTTTAATTCGATACAGGTAGAGAACAGCAAAAGCTATTCCCGATGCAGGCCAAATCAGGGTTAGACCTGACTGGCTGGATTGGATAAGTAAGCCAAATTGTCCGAAAAGATAGTAGAGAATGCCGAGTGAGATAGTTCCTGTTGGTCCGCTTTTGAAGAGGAAATTGGTTACGTTCCTTATTAATTCATAAATAGCAAGAATACTTGATTGACTGGCTACTTCTCCATGCATCTTGATATGCTGTGAAAGCATTTTTTCGTTCCTGATTTCCTTACCTATTGTGTAGACTCACAAGGAAGGAGTTATTGTCAATCAACGTCCTTTGATCATTCCAATTGTTTTTTTCCCGTAAAAAATAGTAGGGAAAGGTTTTCAATAAGACCAAAAACCAATTGAATTTTTTGTAGATCATTGTGCATTTTCTAGGTTATTTCTATTATCTTACAATCACTGTAGGATAGGGCAAGTGCTGCAGAATCTGCTTGATTGTCGGGCCTTGCAGCAGTGAACTCTGTTCGCTGATCATCAACAGATCACATGCCGACGCCTTCAGCTGCTTCGCCAGTTTCAGCGGTTCCTTGTCGGTGATATGCACCAGGGTGATAAGTTGTTTGGGATCCTGTTGCAAGAGATAGTCATCCAGGGTCTCTGTCAAGGCACCCTCTTCATCGGGAGTCAGAAACAGGACAATCTCGATTTCGGGCTTTTGAGCCAACTCGGTGATCGTCTCCAGCAGTCTCTGCTCAGCCATTCCTGAATCCACAATGACCCCAAGCTTGAGGGGTTTGGGCGCTGCGGTTGCAGGTCTGACCCGGGTGGAGAAACGGCGTGGGGAGAGGCTTCCGAGACGGCCCATCAGGAGCATCTCCGAGTCTGTCGCCAACTGACCCAGGTCGCTATCGTATTCACCCCGCCAGACGCGAAAACTCCAGCTCAGCCCGGCGTTTTTGGCCGACTCCTCAAGCACCTCCCGGGTCTGCTTTGCAATGGCGCGCCACTCCTGGGTCAGTCGGGCGGGATCGAGACGAGCCTCGTTTCTGCTGCCCCACCTGAGTTCACGCAGAAAGGGGAGACCGGTGAGCCTGAACAGGGCATCGTCCTCGATAAACACCCCTTCGATCTCCGCTTCCAGCAAAGAGGCGATGGTGGCACCCAGTGATAGCAGCTCCCGACTCTGAGGCTTGTCGATAAGCACCACGGTAATACGACGACGACCGGGGATGTTCACTGATCCTCTCCTTTAGCCGGGATGGCGGCTTCATCCAAAGACTGCATACGCTCCGAGAAACGGATCAGGCTGGCTTCCACCAGCCCGTTGACGCTATTCTCGGGAAACAGTCCGTTGTCGTCGCGCTCACCCGCTGCAATGCCGGTCAGCAGAGCGATGCCTTCATCGACAGTCGACACCGGATAGACGGCAAACTGTCCCGCCTTCACCGCCTCCACCACATCCTCGCGCAGCATCAGGTGTTTGATGTTGGCGCTCGGAATCAACACCCCCTGATCACCGCTCAATCCCCTGGCCTTGCAGATGTCGAAATAACCCTCGATCTTCTCGTTGACCCCGCCTATGGCCTGCACCTCGCCCAACTGGTTGACCGATCCGGTTACCGCGAACTGCTGTTTGATCGCCAGGCCGGAGAGCGCCGAGAGCAGGGCATAGAGTTCGGCGGAGGATGCGCTGTCGCCCTCGACTTCGCCATAGGACTGCTCGAAGACCAGGCTGGCGGAGAGTGACAGCGGGTAGTCGGGCGCATAACGTCCGGAGATAAATCCGCAAAGTATATAGACCCCCTTGGAGTGGATCGGGCCACCCAGCTCCACCTCGCGCTCGATGTCGACCACCTGCCCCTTGCCGAGGCGGGCGCGGGCGGTGATGCGGGTGGGGTGGCCGAAACGCTGACCGCCGAGCAGCATCACGGAGAGGCCGTTGATCTGACCCACCACCTCTCCTGCGGTGGCGATCATCAAAGTGCCCCGGATTACCTCCTGCTGCAGCTGTTGCTGGATCCGGTCGGCACGGTGGATCTGGGCTTCGACCGCCTTCTCTACGTCGTCACTGGTAATCCGGGATTTGTCCTGTTCGCCGGCCCAGTAGTTGGCCTGCTGGATCAGGTCGACCAGGGAGCGCATATGGCTGCTGATACGTTCGCTGTCATCCGCCAGGCGCATGCAGTGATCGATCACCCGGGCCACCGCGAACCTGTCCAGCGGACGCAGTTCATGGTGCCTTGCGAGGGAGGCGATCAGCTGCCCGTAGTTTTTTTCGTTGTGGCTGTCGCGCTGCAGCTCATCATCGAAATCCACCGCGACCTTGAACAGCTCATCGAACTCCGGATCAAGGGCCTGCAGCAGATAGTAGATATGGCGTTCGCCGAGCAGCACCACTTTGACCTCCAGCGGTATCGGTTCAGGCTCGAGGGACTGGGTGCTGATTAGGCTTGTGATCTGGGCCAGGGATTCGATGCGGATCTCGCCCGACTGGAGAACCCGTTTCAGGGTCTCCCAGGCGAATGGCTGCATCAACAGCTTGAGTGCGTCGAGAATCAGGTAGCCGCCGTTAGCGCGATGCAGAGCGCCGGGCCTGATCATGGTGAAATCGGTCTCCAACGCCCCCAGGTGGGCGCGGTGCTCGATGCGCCCAACCAGGTTGTTGTAGCCGGGCAGGTCTTCATAGACGATGGGCGCGCCGCCATTGGCCTCGTGGGCCAGCAGCAGGTTAACCCGGTAGCGGTAGTGCCAGGGCGGTCCCTCTTCATGTTGGCCAAGGGGAATGCCTAACAGGGTGGGTTTGCGTTCATCACGGGGGAGAAACTGCTGATAATTGCTGACAATGTCCTCTTCCACCCGGTCCAGATAGGTAATGACCGCCGGAATCTGGCGATATTTCTCCCGCAGCGCATCGATCAGATGGTGTACCGCCGATGCCGTCATCTCCCGGTTCAGCTTGCCGATCTCTTCCCGGGCCTCTTTCTGCCACTGGGGAATGGCGTGGAGGGTCTTGCGCAGTTCTTCCTGCAGCTCCTTGACATCCTTTTCGATGGCCGCCTGCTGCGCCTCCGAAAGCTTCTCGAACTGGTCCGGCCCGAGGATCTTGTCATCCTTTTTCGGGCCGAGGGTAAAACCCGTGGGGGTATTGATCAGGGCGATATGCTTCTTCTCCGCCTTTTTCTGCATCGCCGCCATGGCATGCTCCTGGCGCTCCTCGAAGTGCTCTTCCAGGGCCTGACGGCGGGTGTGGTACTCATCGCTCTCGAATACCAGGGGTATCGCCTCCTGCAGGTCCGTGACCAGCTGCTCCATATCCTGCATGAGGATGACCCCTTTGCCTGCAGGCAGGGCGATGGCCTGTGGTTTTCGGGCATCGCTGAAATTATTTACATAGCACCAGTCGGAAGGTATCGGCCGTTCTGCGGCCAGATCCTCCAGATAGCCACGAACCATGGCGAATTTCCCCGCTCCCGCGGGTCCCAGCGCATAGAGGTTGTAGCCTTTATGGGTTACGCCAAGTCCGAAGCGGAGGGCCTCGGCGGCCCTTTCCTGGCCGATAAAGCCCACCAGATCCTCCACTTCATCGGTGGAGTCGAAGCTGAACTGTTCCGGGTCGCAATGGCGATGCAGGAGTTCGGGTGTCAAGGGACGAGTCGTCATGGAAAACTCCTTGTGACCTGCTATCTGATTGGGAGAGCGCAGCGGAGTACGCACAATCAGCTTGGAAATCTGGTCTCTACTAAAATTGTAGACCGACCCGGGTTAGGAACCATGACCCAGCGCAGATCAACCCCCGACTGGGGCGCCACAGGCAGCCGCGATCCTCGGCAATTGACCGCTGCATGACGTCTACAAGCTACAATTAAAGTGGAACAAGAAAAAAAAGAGATCATTAACGCCATCTCATCAGGAGGTTGCCATGATGTCTCGAAACATGACGCACACGTCCATCAAGAGAAGGGACAGACTACTCAAGGAGCGGAGTATGGATGCCTACCGAAGTGATCATAAACTTTCCGACCCCACCCTGTGCCAGATCTGCGGTGCGGTCTATTCGGCTGGTCGCTGGCAGTGGCGGGAGACCCTGCCGGATGAGGCCAAGGAGACCCGCTGCCCCGCCTGCCAGCGTATCCATGACCGGGTACCCGCAGGGTATCTCACCCTCAGCGGCGACTTTTTCAACGAACATAGGAAGGAGATCATGCGCCTGGTTCACAATCACGTAGAGAGACAGCGGACCCAGCATCCGCTGCAGAGAATTATCGATACCCATACCTTGGAGTCTGGCGAGATGGAGATCACTTTCACCGAGTTTCATCTGCCGAAGGGGGTTGGCGAGGCGCTTAAAAAGGCCTATCAGGGCGAGCTCCACCTACACTTTCCCGGGGAATCGGGACAGCTGCGGGCCAGTTGGTCCCGTTAGGGCAGCGCTGAGCCTGTTCGCGGGATCAGTTGCGTCATAGGTGCAGAGTCATGTCAGATCAACAGCAGATGATAAGCGATATCGAACGGGAGGTGGCCTACACGCGGCATATGATAGGCCGATCCGCCTTCAGTCATTCGGTGATGAATGCCATCCGTCTGGTACCCAGAGAGGCCTTCGTACCGGAAACGGAACGTCGATTCGCCTATAATAACGGTCCCCTGCCGATCGGCTGCGGGCAGACTATCTCTCAGCCCTACATTGTCGCCCTGATGACCGACCTGCTCGAGCTGGATGGGGATGATGTTGTGTTGGAGGTCGGTACCGGTTCCGGCTATCAGGCCGCCGTGCTCTCCAGGGTGGCGAAACAGGTCTATACCCTGGAGATTATCGATACCCTTGCAGAGCGGGCGGCGGAGACCCTGGATAACCTAGGGTATGACAATATTACCTGCCGATGTGTCGATGGCTACAACGGCTGGCCGGAACACGCCCCTTATGACGCAATCATGGTTACCGCCGCCGCCGTGGAGATTCCGCCGCCGCTGATCGACCAGTTGCGGCCGGGGGGGAGGCTGGTGATACCGCTGGGCCGCCCCTACGACTATCAGAATCTTGTCCTGGTTGAGAAGAGCCGCTCGGGCGAGGTCCGTGAAAGGGTGATTCTCGGCGTGGCATTCGTGCCGTTGACCCGCAGCGATGCCCATCGCGGGATCTACGGCGTCGACCGATCCGAATCGATCTGACACCTCCCTCCGGATGGCAGAGCGGCGGTATTGAAGCTGAAGCGAGTCGATAGCAATGATACAAGCTCCTTTTCAATCGGAGATCGCCCGCTATATCTGGGAGAGCAAGTATCGTAACCATGAGCAGGGCGGGCACGTCGACGGGAGTATTGAGGAGAGCTGGCAACGGGTGGCTCAAGGGGTTGCCGGCATCGAGTCGCGAAATAGGGATGCCTGGCGTGACCGCTTTCTGAATAGCCTCCGGGGGTTCGATTTCCTACCGGGGGGACGGATCCTGGCGGGGACAGGCGTCGCCCGTGATGTCACTCTTTTCAACTGTTTTGTGATGGGGCCGGTCGAGGATTCACTCGAGGGAATTTTCGATGCCCTCAGGGAGGGGGCATTGACCATGCAGCAGGGCGGCGGCATAGGCTACGACTTCTCCAGCCTTCGCCCCTACGGATCAGCGGCGAGGCGGGTGGGCGGCATCGCATCGGGGCCGGTCTCGTTTATGCGCATCTGGGATGCGATGTGCGATACCCTGGTATCAACCGCATCGCGACGCGGAGCCATGATGGCGAGCCTGCGCTGCGACCATCCCGATATCGAACGCTTTATCGATGCCAAGGGACAGCCGGGCGAGTTGCGTCATTTCAATCTATCGGTGCAGATCAGCGACCCATTCATGAGCGCCGTCGAGCGGGATGAAGACTGGCCGCTGCTGTTTCCGGCCAAGGCACTGCCCGGCAACGGCCGGGGCGGTGGCGGAATCATTGAGCGCTGTTGGAACGATCCGCAATGCGTCGAGCCCTGCCTGGTAATGCGCATTGTCAAGGCACGGGAGTTGTGGGAGCGGATCATGCGCGCCAACTACGACTATGCAGAGCCGGGTGTACTGTTCATCGATGAGATCAACCGAATGAACAATCTCCGCTACCGAGAGTGGATCAGCACCACAAATCCTTGCGGAGAGATCCCGCTGCCGGCCTATGGGGCCTGCAATCTGGGATCGCTGAATCTGACCCGTTTCGTGACAGCGCCTTTCACAGAATCTGCCGCCATTGACTACCCTGCGGTGGAGCGCACGGTAACACTGGCCGTTCGCTTCCTCGACAATGTCATCGATTTGTCACGCTTTCCCTTGCCAGACCAGCAGCAAGAGGCGCGGGGTACGCGGAGGATCGGCCTGGGTATTACCGGTTTGGCGGACAGCCTGATCATGCTCGGACTCCACTACGCCGATGAACGGGCCAGGGAAGCGGCGGCAGGGATCATGGCCCGGGTCTGCCATACGGCCTATCGGAGTTCCATAGAATTGGCGAAGGAGAAGGGTGTGTTTCCCTTGTTTGAACGGGATGCCTATCTGCAAAGCCCTTTTATCCGCAGCCTGCCTGACGACATCCGGCAGGGGATAGCAAGCCATGGCATTCGCAACAGCCATCTCACCGCCATCGCCCCCGCCGGCACCATCAGCCTGCTGGCGAACAATGTCAGCAGCGGCATCGAGCCGGTATACGCGTTCAACTACCGACGCAGGATCAGGCAGGCGTCAACGCATTACAAGCAATTCGAGATGGTCGATTTTGCCTGGCAGATGTGGTCGAACCTCCATCCTGGCAAACCGTTACCCGACTGCTTCGTCAATAGTAGAGAGTTGTCTGCGCAAGATCACCTGCAGATGCAATCCGTGCTCCAACCCTATGTGGATAGCGCCATCTCGAAGACCATCAACGTCCCATCCGATTATCCCTATGAGGCGTTCAAGTCTCTCTACACGACAGCTTTCAAATTGGGTTTGAAGGGATGTACCACATTTCGCCCCAATCCTGTCCGTGGTGAGATACTCTCTGACGCAGACGATATTGATCACCATTGTCTGGATTATGCCTGCGAAGCGGATTAGGACACACAGGTGTTCAGCATGTCGACAAATCCAAATCAAACTGCCCCACGGGAAACAGGGTCGCGCCTGTCAAATCGATTCTCTCGATCCGGTAGCATCAAGTTTGAATATTTTCTTTTCCAGTTCTTCGGCGGTCAGCGGATGGCTATAGAGAAATCCTTGCAAAATATCACAATGGTTTCGTCTTAGAAAATCAACCTGTGAATCAGTTTCAACGCCTTCCGCGACGACGGTGAGTTGCAGTGATTTGCCAAGTGCGATCGCTGCCTTGACAATCTCCGCATCGTTGCGGTTGTTGCTCATGTTACGAATAAATTCCCGGTCTATCTTGATTTTTTCCGCATGAAATTTGCTCAGGTAGCTCAATGAAGAAAAACCCGTGCCGAAATCATCGATCGCGAATTGAATGCCGAGAGTGGAGAGATGCTGGAGGCTCTCGCGCGTTGAATCAGTGGCTTCCATAAGTACAGTTTCTGTAAACTCGAACTCGAGCAGGCTGGGTGTGATGCCATTGGTGTCTAATAGCTCTTCTATGCTCTGCTGAAACTGTGCATCGTTCACCTGTTTTGCGCACAGATTGATGGCAATACGCCCAAAATCAATCTGCCGGTCAGACCATGCCTTTGCCTGTCGGCAGGCCTCACTCATCACCCAGTCTGATATCTGTTTGATTAATCCCCGCTTTTCGGCTATATGAATGAAATCCGCCGGCATCATGATCCCGTGGCTCGGATGGCGCCACCTTACAAGTGCTTCAATTCCCGCGATCTCGCCAGATAAGGCATCGAACTGAGGCTGATATTGCAGGAAAAACTCTCCACGCTTCAGTGCCAGTGAGAGATCGTGGGATAACCTGATCTCGTGGTACATTTGCAGCGACATCTCGTCGCCGAAAAATGTGAAAACACCTCTGCCCGCCTCTTTTGCCTTGTAGAGAGCGACATCTGCATTACTGAGCATCTCCTCGAGTTTGATATTTTTTGTATCCGGAATGAAGATCCCGGTGCTGGTGCAAATATAGATAGTGTTATCGTCGACAAGAAAATCATCATTGAACAAATCGATGATTTTCGCTGCCAGGTAGGAAGCATCAGATATACTATCGAGGTTCTTTTGAATCAGAGCGAACTCATCACCACCCAGGCGTGCGAGAACGTCGGTTTCACGTATCGTGCGGGTCAAACGCTTGGCAACCTGTTGTAACAGCTTGTCACCCACGGGGTGCCCCAATCTGTCGTTGACCTCTTTGAAGTGATCGAGGTCCATCAGGTGTAAGGCAAACAGCTCCCCGTAACGACGGTAGCGTGCAATTGTCTGCTTTAGCTCCATGACGAACATTGAACGGTTCGGCAGGCCTGTCAGCAAATCGTGATAGGCCAGGTGTTGCATGTTTTCCTCGGAGCGCTTGCGTTCAGTGATGTCATGAAACGAAACCACCGCGCCGATGATTCCGTCATTGCCCATTATCGGCGCGGACCAATACTCGATCGGTAAAGATTCTCCGTTTTTACGCCAAAGCACTTCATCCTCCACATGATATTCCATGCCGTCCCTGATCGGTTTCATCATGCAGCACTCCTCTTCTGGAAGCGGTGTGCCGTCCGGTAGAGAGTGATGAATCAACATATGGTTGTTTAGCCCGATCATCTCCTCCTGGGTAAAGCCGAGCATCTCCGAGGCCGAGTGGTTGATGAAGGTGGTAACGCCATTTTTGTCAAAGCCGAAAATCCCTTCCGTAGTGTGCTCAAGCAGCAACCTGTATCTGGTTTCACTCTCTGCCAGCGCATCCGAGAGCTGCTTCTTCAGCGTTGTATCCAATATCACACCGTCCAGTTTCAAGGTTGTTTGAGAGGTCGGATCCGGTGTTGCCTGGCCCTGTTCAAAGAGCCATCGGATCTCACCATCCTTTCTCACGATGCGATATTCCAGGGAGAAGGGCAATCCTCTCGATACTGCCTTGTTGACGGCGGTTTCTACTGCATCACGATCATCGGGATGAATGATCTCGGCATAACTGATCTCATTGTTGGCGATTACCGAGTCGGTGCTATAGCCCGTCAACTCGACAAAGCCGTCGCTTAGATACTCCATGGTCCAATCGGAATCGAGCCTGCAGCGATAGACGATGCCTGGAACATTGTCTACCAGTGCCTGAAAGTTCGCCCTGCTCTGCTCAAGCTGCGCATATGAACATGCCAGCTTTTTGTTCATATCGTTTAATGCTTTCTCTATCATTCTCCACTCGTCCTTGCGCCCGAGTCTTATTGGTTTGTTCATCTGCTCCAAACGCATGGTGGACAGCGCACTGACCAGGGTATTGAGCGGTGATTCGATATGTCGTCGCAACAGATAAAACATGGCGCTCATGATGATCGTGATAATAATGATCAACAGCATGCTCATCCGTGCGCCGGTGTCTACAATCAGCGCCCTGATGTCAGTACGGACATGCTGGGCAGCCTGAGAAGCCTCTCTTTCTGCCTGTTCGATCAGGATGTGTAGGGTTGATTCGTTGAGCGCCAATTGCCGCCACTCTCGCGATAGTCCGGATAATTCCTGCAGCAGATCCTTTATTAAATCTTGGTAGTGGATGACAAGAGCGGTGAGTTGTCGACCATGCACGGCAACTTCGGGCGTGGTTGCGGTAATTGTCTGAAGCCGCAAATGGAGGGTGTCAAGCTGCTGTAGCAAGCCGTTGCTATCAACTTCGACCTCAAAGTTGTGAATGGCAAGATCTGCAGTTTTTCTATCGATGATAAGCAAACTTTCCCTATAGCCGGTCAACAAACTGAGAAGCTGATCGTAATAATCGGTATCATCGCCGGCCAGGGTTGATTCGATCATCCAGTTGCTGACCAGGATTTCGAGGGAGTGGAGTTCCGCATGTGCGCTACGGACGACCTGCTCAAGAACCTCGAAGATCACATTGACCGCAACCGAGTGCGAGATAAAACGCTTGAAGCTGGTTGTGTAGATGGTGAGCTGATTGCGAAGCGTCTCCTCCTTCGTGTTCGCCGCAATGGCGGTCAGATTTTCAACGATGCGATCACCATGCTGAATCAGGTTTTCCTTCTCGATGCGATAAGTGCGGGTAAGCCGGTTGATATCTGCGGATATGACTGCCAGGCGACGTGTGCTGGCGGCGTTGTCGATCAGCTCGTTGAGATGAACGGTGGCGACTTCCGTAGCAAGTTCACGGGTGGTCGAGAGGGTGCCATGGAGGATAAGAAGCGTTATTACCATGGCGGAGACAAGCAGGGTGATCAAAAGCCAAATCTTTGACCTGATTTTCAGTCTATTGAAAAGAGCGAGCGGTGATTTCATCTTTCATCAGATTACTGGGCGGTATCATTTGTCAGTTGTTGTCACCAGTGTGGCTCCTCGAAGTACTATAGGACGTGGCTTGATGCCAAGCGACTGCAGGCTGTTTACATTAATATAGCGACGCCCTTTATAGTTGCGTGTCACCGGCAGATCCGAGACAGGTTTGCCCTGCAATGCCTGCAGCAGCATGCTGGCGGCAATTTCACCCTGCTCCTGTCCCGTCTTTACCACGGCGCTGACGGCACCATCCTCAACATGGTAGCGATTACCGCCGATAATCGGTCCGCTGTAGATTGAGCGGAAAAAGTCGAGTATTTCACGATTGACCATGGGCTCGCCCCGGTCGTTCTCTATTCCTTCAAGGCTGTCCATGTAGAAGGCGCCGCACTGCTCACCGAATTCGCCCGCAATCTTCCGCAGCTGGTTGGTTGTGGTTATGAGATCAAAGCGCGAAGTGGGGACCATATAGGTCGAGCTTTCACCCACTACCTGTTTTTTCAGCGCTCTCCCTGAAGGGCTGGCCTTTGCGATGAAGCAGAGGTTGTCAAAACCGGGAAGGAGCTGTTTGAGGAAGGCGATCGACTCGCGAATGTGTCCGCGTTCGAGGGTGCCCGAAATATGGTGATTGGGGTAGCCGTAATCAGACGCATCGCCGTTGACGCCACAGAAAAAA
>NATV01000074.1 GCA_003094535.1 gamma proteobacterium symbiont of Ctena orbiculata
TGGACAGCATCCATTCACGTGTTGGTGTGAAAGGCAGCGAAGACCTGGGTGGTGGACTCAAGGCTGTTTATCACTTCGAATTCAAAGTAAACCAGGATTCCGGTTCCGGTCTTGGCGATCGTAACCAGTTCATGGGTCTGGCCGGTGGTTTCGGTACCGCGCTGTTGGGCCGTCACGACACCCCGCTGAAGATGGCTCAGGGCAAATTCGACGAGTTCGGCGATCTGCCGAACGGTGACCTTGCCAACGTAATTCCTGGCGATGACCGTGTCGACAACGTTATCGCTTACGTATCTCCTGCCATGGGCGGCCTGACCTTCGTCGGTGCTCTGGTTTCCGGTGAGAGGCCCGACCTGGAGCTGGACGGCCCTGCCGATCACATCTCCCTGGCCGGTCTCTACAGCAACGGCCCGATCTTCGCTTCTCTGGCCTACAACAGCTATGACCTCGGTCAGTCTATCGGCGCTGAACCTTCACTGCTGCGTCTTACCGGTATCTGGAACGCCGGCATGTGGCAGGTTGGTGTCATGTGGGCTTCCATGGATCTGGACCTCGACGGTGTCGACGATCCTGATTACCTCGGTCTGAGCGGCCACGTCAAAGTCGGTTCTGGCAAAATCAAGGCTCAGTACCTGATGGGTGATTCTACCAACGGTGGTGTTAGCGGGCTGGTACCTGGCTTCACTCCTAACGTGAACGTTGGTTTTCCTGTTTCCGATCCTGAGAACGAAGTCACTCAGTTCAGCGTCGGTTACGAGCACAGCATGAGCAAGCGTACCAAAGCTCACGTCGGCTTCACCTCTTATGAAGAGGACGAGACCGATGTTGAGTCTGATGCCTTCTTTGCTGGTCTGATCCACAGCTTCTAATAGTTCGTTCGAGTTATTCAAGCTAGGAAACGGGGCCTTCGGGCCCCGTTTTTTTTATACCCTTCTGTTTTTCATCGGCTCACATCAACAGAGTAACCCAGCCTTTCAAGTGCAGCGGACTGATGTTATCCCTCAAAACCGCTTAAAGGCGCTGCGTGAAACCTTGCTACACAGGATCTGATTCCTCAGGTCCTTGCCCGCGCCCAAGGCTGCGCGGCTCCATCCGTGGGTAACCCGTCCGTCACTATTCCATGAACAGGGTTGGCTCATGGTAGGCTGCGGTTTTTCTGTTTTTTCAATCGGATAAACCCTCTCCAGTTGAATTATTTAGCCAGAACTATCGGCACCGGAGTGCTGTGCGTCAGGATAATTTAAAGAAATTTGGATTAAAGTGTCGACATTTTAGAAATTATTGTCTATAAAATAGGTTCTAAACCCGATTTCAATAATAAATTGTCGACACTTACCGAAGACTGACAACATCAGAGGAGTGTTCCCACATGTCACGTTATGCCGAAATCTATCAACAGTCGTTGAATGACCCTGAATCGTTCTGGGGTACGGTCGCCAAGGATCTGCATTGGCACAAGCCTTGGGAGACGGTTCTCGACGAATCGGCCAAACCATCACCGCGCTGGTTCAGTGGTGGCATGTTTAATACCTGTTTCAACGCCCTGGACAGGCACGTCGAGGCAGGGAATGGTGATCGGACTGCTTTGATCTACGACAGCCCGGTGACCGATCAGAAACGCAGCTACAGCTACCGTGAACTGCGTGATACGGTCTCCAAATTGGCCGGTGCGATCGCAGCCCAGGGTGTGGGGAAGGGTGATCGGGTGATTATCTACATGCCGATGATCCCTGAGGCGGCCATCGCCATGTTGGCATGCGCCCGCATCGGCGCCATCCACTCTGTCGTTTTCGGTGGATTTGCGGCAAAGGAACTGGCGACCCGTATCGACGACAGCCAGCCAAAAATGGTGCTTTCCGCCTCCTGCGGCATCGAACCCAGCCGCCTGGTTGCCTACAAACCCCTTTTGGATGAGGCAATCGATATTGCCCGGCATAAACCGGCCAGCTGTATCATCAAGCAGAGGCCGCAATTGGCTGCTGAGCTTCAGGATGGACGGGATATCGACTGGGACGATGCATTGGCCAATGCCGAAGCTGCGGATTGCGTGCCGGTTGAAGCGACAGATCCTCTCTATATTCTCTACACTTCGGGGACCACGGGACAGCCCAAGGGTGTGGTGCGTGACAACGGTGGTCATGCCGCCGCGCTTCTTTGGTCCATGAAGAACATCTATAACGTCGAGGCGGGCGACGTCTATTGGGCTGCGTCCGATGTCGGATGGGTGGTTGGCCACAGCTATATCGTATACGGACCGCTGTTGGCGGGCTGCACCACGGTGATCTATGAAGGCAAACCGGTAGGCACCCCCGATCCGGGTGCCTTCTGGCGCGTGATCAGCGAGTACGGCGTAAAGGTGCTATTCACGGCGCCAACCGCGTTTCGCGCAATCAAAAAGGAGGATCCGCAAGGTGCCTACATGTCGAAATACGATATCAGCTGTATGGATACCCTCTTTCTTGCGGGCGAACGCTGTGATCCGGATACCCTCCATTGGGCGGAGACCATGCTCGACAAACCGGTAATCGACCATTGGTGGCAGACCGAAACCGGATGGGCCATTGCCGCCAATCCCATGGGTGTAGAAGCGCTGACGGTGAAAGCCGGATCACCGACGGTGTCGATGGTCGGCTATGACGTGCAGGTGCTCGATGATCAGGGTAATCAGAAGGCGGCGGGGGAGATGGGGGATATCGTGATCAAGCAACCGCTGCCCCCCTCCTGTCTGCCGACCCTGTGGAATAACGAACAGCGATTTATCGATTCCTATCTGAGTGCCTATCCCGGTTACTACCTGACAGGTGATGCCGGTTACAAGGATGAGGATGGTTATCTCTGGATCATGAGCCGCACCGATGACGTAATAAATGTGGCTGGACATCGCCTCTCCACCGGCCAGATGGAAGAGGTATTGGCAGGGCATGCCGATGTGGCGGAATGTGCGGTCATCGGTGTCGCCGATGCCCTGAAAGGCCAGTTGCCCCTGGGACTCGTGGTTCTGAAGTCGGGTGTGGAACGGTCGGTTGACGAACTTTCGTCTGAATTGGTGAAGCGGGTACGAGAACAGATAGGTCCGGTTGCGGCCTTCAAGCATCTCGCCATTGTCAAGCGTCTCCCCAAGACCCGTTCAGGGAAAATATTGCGCGGAACGATGGTCAAGATCGCCGATGGACAGGAGTGGAAGATGCCGGCCACCATCGACGATCCTGCAATCCTGGATGAGATCTCATCCTCCCTACGGACCTTAGGCTACGCCAAGTAGGGGTTTACACAGAGGCCTGGGTCCGCAGCTCTACCCCGGCAGGGATATTTCAGGTTGTGCTGAAAGAGCCATTAAACCAAATATTGTCGACACATTTAGAGTTAACGGCTATATTAATCCCCTATATCGGGGTTTTGTAGTTAGATATGTCGACACTTCAATAGAGATATGCAGAATCAACATCCTACCGAAAATAACGATCCTGTCACCATCACCCTGACTGATCGGCTGTTCGATACTCTCCAGCGCGCCATCGTCGAAGGGGAGATACAGTCTGGCAGTAAGATCAGTGAACCTGAACTCGCCCGTCAGCATGGCGTAAGCCGGGGTTCGTTGAGAGAGGCGATCGGACGGCTCGAGGCGAGAAAACTTGTGGAGCGGAAACCCAACCTGGGTGCCCGTGTTGTGACGCTATCCTACGAGCAGCTGATTGAGATCTATCAGGTGCGCGAGGCCCTGGAGGGTATGGCTGCGAGGTTGGCTGCCCAGAACATGAGTGACAGGGAGATTGCTGAACTGCAGACATTATTGAATCAACATGGCAGGCAGATTGAAGAGGTGCATGGCGAAGCCTACTTTCAAAAACAGGGCGATCTCGATTTTCACTACCGTATCGTTCAGGGTTCAAAAAACCGCCACTTGATCGGTCTGCTATGCAACGATCTCTATCATCTGTTGCGCATGTACCGTTTCCAGTTCGGCATGCGCAGCAAACGCTCAGGCCAGGCATACGATGAGCACCATTATCTATTGAACGCGATTTCCGCCCGCGATCCGGAAATGGCTGAGTTGTTAATGCGTCAACATATTCGTTCCTCGCGTAGAAACGTGGAACGAATGCTGTTGGAAAACTGACGCTTTGCGAGTTTTAAGTTATGAGTTTTTTGTTTTGAGTTGAGGATAGGAAATGACCAACCATCAAAATCCCGGCGCACGTTTTCGTGCCGCCATCGAACAGGAGAAGCCGCTGCAGTGCGTCGGTGCAATCAATGCCTATCATGCCAGGCTGGCAGATGCATCGGGTTTCAAATCCATCTACATCTCAGGTGGCGGCGTTGCTGCCGGTTCCTGCGGTATTCCCGATCTCGGGATTACCACCATGGAGGATGTGCTTACCGATCTGCGCCGGATCACGGATGTAACCGAGCTGCCCGTCTTGGTCGATATCGATACCGGATGGGGCGGAGCCTTCAATATTGCACGCACCATACGCAACATGAACAAGTTTGGAGCGGCAGCGGTGCATATCGAAGACCAGGTTCAGCAAAAGCGCTGCGGTCACCGTCCCAACAAGGCGATCGTCGGTGAGGATGAAATGGTGGACCGTATCAAGGCCGCGGTTGATGCCAAACTGGATGACGACTTCGTGGTGATGGCACGTACCGATGCGCTTGCGGTGGAGGGCATGCAATCCGCCATTGACAGGGCATGCGCCTGTGTTGAGGCCGGTGCCGATATGATCTTCCCGGAAGCGATGACGGAGCTGGACCAATACCGGGAGTTCGTTGCCGCGGTGAAGGTTCCGGTACTCGCCAACATCACCGAGTTCGGATCGACCCCGCTCTACACGACTGAGCAGCTGGCGTCGGCGGGGGTGAGTATTGCCCTCTATCCCCTCAGCGCTTTCCGTGCCGCCAATGCGGCAGCGCTGAATGTCTACCAGCGCCTGCGCGCCGACGGTACCCAACAGGGTGTTGTCGATAGCATGCAGAGCCGAGCCGATCTTTATGACTACCTTGGTTATCACGATTTCGAACAAAAGCTGGACCAGCTCTTTGCAACTGAGGAGACAGCATAGATTGAATTAACAAGTCCGCAAATGAACGCAAATAAACGCTAATAAATCGATTTAGGCGTTAAAGAAATATTAATACATATTTGCGTTCATTCGCGTTCATTCGCGTTCATTTGCGGACTCTTTCAGGATCAGAACTAGTAACGAATCATCCAATTACCCATCGCATCAGAGGAGGTTTCCCATGAGCGAACCCACCCAAATACTGCCCAAGGCGAAGAAGTCGGTCGCCCTCTCCGGCACCGCTGCCGGCAACACAGCCATCTGTACTGTCGGCCGCACCGGCAATGACCTGCACTACCGCGGTTACGACATACTCGATTTCTCCGAAGCCGCCGAGTTCGAGGAGATCGCCTATCTGCTGATCCACGGCAGCCTGCCTACCAAGGCGGAACTCGTCGCCTACAAGGCCAGGCTGAAATCGTTGCGCGGTCTGCCCCTGGCGGTTAAGCAGGCGTTGGAGGCGATCCCTGCCTCCGCCCACCCGATGGATGTGATGCGTACCGCCTGTTCGGTGATGGGTAGCTGCGTGCCGGAAAAGGAGAGCCATCCCGCTTCCGAGGCCCGTGACATCATCGATCGGTTGATGGCCAGTTTCGGTTCTGCCCTGCTCTACTGGTACCACTACGCCTTCAACGGCAAGCGCATCGACGTGGAGACCGACGACGACTCCATCGGCGGCCACTTCCTCCACCTGCTCCACGGGGAGAAGCCTAAAGAATCCTGGGTGCGCGCCATGCATACCTCCCTGGTGCTCTATGCCGAGCATGAGTTCAACGCCTCTACCTTCACCGCCCGAGTGGTTGCCGGCACAAACTCCGATATGTACTCCGCCATCACCGCCGCCATCGGCGCCCTGCGCGGACCCAAGCACGGTGGCGCCAACGAAGAGGCCTTCCGTATTCAGAGCCGTTATCACACCGCCGACGAGGCGGAGGCAGACATTCGCGAGCGGGTTGGACGCAAAGAGATCGTCATCGGTTTCGGCCACCCGGTCTATACCGTGGGGGATCCCCGCAACGAGGTGATCAAGCGGGTTGCCATGAGTCTCTCCGAGGAAGCCGGCAATATGACCATGTTCAACGTCGCCAACCGCCTGGAATCGGTGATGTGGGAAATCAAGAAGATGTTCCCCAACCTGGACTGGTTCTCCGCCGTCTCCTACAACCAGATGGGCGTACCGACCGACATGTTCACACCCCTCTTCGTGATATCCCGGGTCAGCGGCTGGGGCGCTCATGTGATCGAGCAGCGCGAAGACGGGAAAATCATTCGGCCCTCGGCGAATTATATGGGTCCTGAAAACCGTTCCTGGGTGCCGATCGAGGAAAGAGGCTGAGGATCAGTTTGAGTTTTAAGTGATGTGTTTTGAGTTGTCGGTACTCGCTATGCCCGTGGTTTATTACTAAACCGGGCGCGTAGCGTACACCGAAACTCAAAACTAAAAACGCATAACTCAAAACTGTCCCGTCATCGCATCGAACGAGAACTCCATGAACAGCCAATTCAGAAAACGACTACCCGACACCGACCTGGACTACTTCGACTCTCGTGAGGCGGTGGAAGCGATCCAGCCTGGCGCTTACGACCGTCTTCCCTATACCTCGCGGGTGCTGGCCGAGCAGCTTGTGCGCCGCTGCGAACCCAGCTTGTTGACGGACGCCTTAAAACAGCTCATTGAACGTAAAAGGGATCTGGACTTCCCCTGGTATCCGGCGCGGGTGGTCTGCCACGACATCCTCGGCCAGACTGCCCTGGTAGACCTGGCCGGACTGCGCGACGCCATCGCCGACAGGGGGGGTGATCCGGCGAAGGTGAATCCGGTGGTGCCAACCCAGCTTATCGTCGACCACTCCCTGGCCGTGGAGCACGCCGGCTTCGAGGATGACGCCTTCGAAAAGAACCGGGCCATCGAGGACCGCCGCAATGCCGACCGCTTCCACTTCATTGAGTGGACCAAGACAGCCTTTGACAACGTGGACGTGATCCCCGCCGGCAATGGCATCATGCACCAGATCAACCTGGAGAAGATGTCGCCGGTGATCCAGTCCAGGAGCGGCGTGGCCTTTCCCGACACCTGCGTCGGCACCGACAGCCACACCCCCCACATCGATGCGCTGGGCGTGATCGCCATCGGCGTCGGCGGCTTGGAGGCGGAGACCGTGATGCTCGGCCGCCCCACCATGATGCGCCTGCCGGAGATCGTCGGTGTACGACTCACCGGTAAGCGTAAACCCGGCATCACCGCCACTGACATCGTGCTGGCCCTGACCGAGTTCCTGCGCCAGCAGCGGGTGGTCTCGGCCTATCTCGAATTCTTCGGCGAGGGGGCCGAGAGCCTGACCCTCGGCGATCGGGCAACCATTGCCAATATGACCCCTGAATTCGGCGCCTCCGCCGGGCTCTTCTCTATCGACCGCCAGACAATCGAATATCTAAAGCTCACCGGCCGCACGCCGGAGCAGGTCGAACTGGTGGAGAACTACGCCAAGACCACGGGCCTCTGGGCCGATGCCCTCAAAGACGTCGAGTATGAGCGGGTGCTGGAGTTCGATCTCTCCAAGGTGGATCGCACCATGGCGGGTCCCTCCAATCCCCACCGCCGCCTGCCCACCTCCGCGCTGGCCGAGCGCGGTATCGCCGGCCCCTGGGAAGAGAGGCCGGATGAGATGCCTGACGGTGCGGTTATCATCGCCGCCATCACCAGCTGCACCAACACCTCCAACCCGCGCAATGTGGTGGCTGCCGGGCTGCTGGCGCGTAAGGCCAACCAACTGGGTCTGGCGCGTAAGTCCTGGGTGAAGTCCTCCTTCGCTCCCGGTTCCAAGGTGGCCAGGCTGTATCTTGAGGCGGCGGGTCTGCTGCCGGAATTGGAGAAGCTTGGCTTCGGTATCGTCGCCTACGCCTGCACCACCTGCAACGGTATGAGCGGCGCCCTCGATCCGAAGATCCAGCAGGAGATTACCGACCGCGACCTATACACCACCGCGGTGCTCTCCGGCAACCGCAACTTCGACGGTCGCATCCACCCCTACGCCAAGCAGGCCTTCCTCGCCTCGCCGCCACTGGTGGTAGCCTACGCCATCGCAGGTACCGTTCGATTCGACATTGAGAAGGATGCCCTGGGAAGCGATAAGGAGGGCAAGCCGATCACCCTCAAGGATATCTGGCCGGGAGACGAGGAGATCGACGCTATCGTCAGCGACTATGTCAGGCCGGAGCAGTTCCAGCAGATCTATACACCCATGTTCGCGGCAAGGGTGGCGGAGGCTGCCAAGAGCCCCCTTTACGCCTGGCGTCCCCAGAGTACCTATATCCGCCGTCCCCCCTACTGGGAGGGCGCCCTCGCCGGTGAGCGGAGCCTCAAGGGGATGCGCCCGCTGGCAGTGCTGGGTGACAATATCACCACCGACCACCTCTCGCCCTCCAATGCCATCCTACCCGGCAGCGCTGCGGGCGAATACCTGGCGACGATGGGCCTGCCGGAGGAAGATTTCAACTCCTACGCCACCCATCGCGGCGACCACCTCACCGCCCAACGCGCCACCTTCGCCAATCCCAAGCTGCTCAACGAGATGTGTCGCGACGATAGGGGCGAAGTGATTCAGGGCTCCCTGGCCAGGCTGGAGCCGGAGGGCGAGCCCATGCGCATGTGGGAGGTGATCGAGGCCTATATGGCGCGCAAACAGCCACTGATCATCGTTGCAGGTGCCGACTACGGCCAGGGCTCATCCCGCGACTGGGCCGCCAAGGGGGTGCGTCTGGCCGGTGTGGAGGCGATCCTGGCCGAGGGCTTCGAGCGCATTCACCGCACCAACCTGGTGGGCATGGGCGTGCTGCCGCTGGAGTTCAAGCGCGGTGAGAATCGCAACACCTACAACATAGACGGCACCGAGACCTTCGACGTGGTCGGCGAATCCACTCCTCGGGCTGATCTGACAGTGGTCATGCACCGGCGCACCGGTGAGCGGGTGGAGATCCCGGTCACCTGTCGGCTGGATACCGCTGAGGAGGTATCTGTCTACCAGGCGGGCGGTGTGTTACAACGTTTCGCCCAAGACTTTCTCGATTCGGCCTCTGCCGCTTAGACGGGTGGCATGGCCCCTCTTTATCGAGTGAGCTATTCAAGCCGTGAACGGACGCAAATCACCGCCAATGAACGCAAAATAAAAAAATCCAGCTCAATATTTATTGGCGCAAATTTGCGCTGGTTTACGTCCGTTCGCGACTTGAATTAAAGGGACGGCGAAGCGCACATCGAAACTCAAAACTCAAAACTTTTCTTAGCTAAAGAGAGATTCGCGAGCAGTCATCCAGTCGAGTAAAAAGGTCAAACTATGCCTCACACGCCCCAAATCAAAATCCCTGCCACCTACATGCGCGGCGGCACCAGCAAGGGAGTCTTCTTCAATCTGCAAGACCTGCCCGAGACCGCCCAGATACCGGGTGAAGCCCGCGATAAGTTGTTGCTGCGGGTGATCGGCAGTCCCGATCCCTACGGCAAGCATACCGACGGAATGGGCGGCGCCACCTCCAGTACCAGCAAGACGGTGATCCTGGCGAAAAGCGACAGGCCCGATCACGACATAGATTATCTCTTCGGACAGGTCGCTATCGACAGGGCCTTTGTCGACTGGAGCGGCAACTGTGGCAACCTCACCGCCGCAGTGGGCTCCTTCGCCATCGCCAGCGGTCTGGTGGATGCCGAACGCATTCCAGACAACGGCATCGCCGTGGTTCGCATCTGGCAGAAAAACATCGGCAAGACCATTGTCGCCCGGGTACCGATCACCGATGGCCGGGTACAAGAGACAGGTGATTTCGAACTCGACGGTGTCACCTTTCCGGCAGCGGAAGTGAAGATCGAATTCATCAACCCGGTCGATCCCGGCGAGGCCATGTTCCCCACCGGTAATCTGGTTGACGAATTGGAGGTGCCCGGTATCGGCACTTTCCCGGTGACGATGATCAATGCCGGTATCCCCACCCTTTTTCTCAACGCTGCCGACATCGGTTACAGCGGTACCGAGCTGCAGGGCGCCATAAACGAGAATCCGGAGGCCTTGCAACGCTTCGAGACCATTCGCGCACATGGGGCCATACGCATGGGGCTGATCGATAGCGTGGAAGAGGCGGCTAGCCGCCAGCACACTCCCAAGGTGGCCTATGTTGCACCGGCTGCGGACTACCAAGCCTCCAGCGGCAAGGTTGTTGACGCCAGTGATATCGATCTCAATGTGCGCGCCCTCTCGATGGGCAAGCTCCACCACGCCATGATGGGCACCGCCGCTGTGGCCATCGGCACCGCTGCGGCCATCCCCGGCACCCTGGTCAACCTGGCCGCCGGCGGTGGGGTGCGGGAATCGGTTGCCTTCGGCCACCCCTCCGGCACCCTCAAGGTCGGTGCGACCGCCAGGGAGCAGGATGGTAACTGGGTCGTGGAGAAGGTGGTGATGAGCCGCAGCGCACGGGTCCTGATGGAGGGTTGGGTGCGCATCCCGGGCGATGCGTTTTAGTCTGATCTGGTGCCGGCTTCTCTCATTTACATGGGCCGCGACTGAACGCCAATCAACGTCAGTAACGCTCGTGTTCTGGTTATTGTCATTGGGTTACTACCATCCGCAAAACCACCTCACAGGGTTTTACGGCCATTCGCGGTGATATGGGTCTATTGGCGGTTTTTACCCAATGGCATGGCGTAGCACCGAGCTATTTCTCCGTACCCTGATCGTTGCTTGCCGTATGAAAGAGCGATTTCAGTACATCGGGATGATCTGACTGGTTCCCTACGGGTGAGTCAGGCGGGGGCGGTTCTTTTGCGAACAGCGCACCGATGCGGCGAAACAGGGATTTCAGTGCCCGCCAGATCTTCGGCAACAGCCAGATCACCAGGGCGATGAAGACCGCCAGGAGCAGCATAAAAGCGACCGGATGGTTGAGTGCCGCCCATAGTCCGGCGATAACCGCCAGGTCTTCGGCGATGGATGCGGTCCAGTTGGTTACCGGCTCCGGCGAGGTATTGATCATCAGTCGGGTGCCGGCCTTGGTGAAATGACTGCCGGCCGCCATGGTGCCGCCCACCAGCGCGGCGGCGAGCTCGGCTGCCTGGTTGACCTCGAAGCCGCTGGCCGCGCCCGCTGCCAGCAGCGCCCCTGCGGGGATACGCACGAAGGTATGCAGGGCATCCCAGCCGCTGTCGACACCGGGCGTCTTGTCGGCAAAGAACTCGATGAAATACATGATGCCGGCAATGGTCATGACCAACGGATCGCTGAGCACCTCGAGTCCCGGCGGCAATGTGACATGCCCGGTCATGCCCAGGTAGCCTAAAACCAGCACCGCGGCATAGAGATTGATACCGGCGGCCCAGCCGGCGCCGAGTGTAAGGGCGAGGGTTTCGATGGTCTCCATAGCGCTCTTCCTGCGTAGTCTCTCTTTACTAATGTTGTGCCAATTGATTAGATTTTCTACTCAATGGTTCAGAATTGTCCCTTAAAAGTCTCGTAGTTCACAATTGTTTAGGATTTCTTCCTCGATTACTTTTTCTTTTATTAATCAGGCCTTATGATATCAGCTCAGTTTACGGATTGATGCCGCAAGGGAGTCTGTGGCCACTCCCGCACGCGGTTGATGCAAGGTTGCTCAGCCTTCTAAGGTATTGAAAATCGGGTTTTCTCAAAGATGATTAAGGTTGGTATTGTAGGTGGAACCGGGTACACCGGAGTCGAGCTGCTGCGGTTGCTCGCAGCTCATCCCTTCGCTGAGCTGGCAGCGATCACCTCCCGTGCCGAGGCGGGCAGGGCGGTTGCCGATCTCTTTCCCAACCTGCGCGGTGAAACCGACCTGGCATTTATTGCCCCGGATCCGGCACAACTCAAGGCCTGTGACCTGGTTTTCTTCGCCACGCCGAACGGGGTGGCCATGACCCAGGTCCCCGGTCTGTTGGCCGAGGGGGTACGTATAATCGATCTCGCCGCCGATTTCAGAATCGCTGATCGGGAGGTCTGGGAACAATGGTATGGCATGGAGCACGCCGCGCCGGAGCTCCTGGCGGAGGCCGTCTACGGTCTGCCGGAGCTGAATCGTGAGGCGGTAGCAGAGGCCCGCCTGGTGGCCAATCCGGGTTGTTATCCCACGGCGGTCGCCCTCGGTTTTCTGCCGCTGATCGAAAACGGCCTGGTGGTAACCGATTTTCTGGTGGCCGATACCAAGTCGGGGGTGAGCGGTGCGGGAAGATCGGCGAGTGTCGCCAACCTGATGGGTGAGATGGGGGAGAGCTTCAAGGCCTATGCCATTCCCGGCCACCGCCATCAACCGGAGATTAGACAGACCCTGAGCCGGGTCAGCGGGCAGCCGATCGGTCTGACCTTCGTGCCCCATCTGGTGCCGATGATCCGGGGCATCGAGGCGACCCTCTATGCCCGTCTGAACGACCGGTCGGTCGATCTCCAGGCGCTCTTTGCCGAGCGCTATCGGCACGACTGCTTCGTCGATATCCTGGCTCCCGGCTCCCATCCCGAAACCCGCAGCGTCAAGGGGGCGAACAGCTGCCGTATCGCGGTGCATACCCCGCTTGACGGCGATGTCGTGGTGGTCAGCTCGGTGATCGACAATCTGGTAAAGGGTGCCGCGGGACAGGCGGTGCAGAATATGAACTTGATGTTCGGTCTGGATGAGGACTGTGGTTTGAAGCAGGTCGCTCTGCTACCTTGAAACCATGGTAGACATCAGGAAATACCGTGTTCCAAAGATTGTCGGGGCCGATGAGATGGTTCCGCGCTGGGTACGCTACGGCCTGTTGCTGGTGTTGTTGGGCGGTGTGGCCTGGCTGGCCTACCAAAAGGGTGGCAGCGGACTGGCACAGGGATTTGCGCGACTTCAATCGGGCATGGACCGGGTTGAACTGCTGGAACAGGAGCGCAATGAACTGAAGCGCGAATTGGCCATGGTCAAACAGACCGCCGAAGTGGATCGGGAGGCATTGGTCGCTATTCGCGAGCAAATCAAGGGGATTCAGGACGAACGGCTGAAGATGGAGGAGGAGTTGGCTTTCTTACGGGGAATAGTCTCAACCTCGTCCAAGAATCAGTCGCTCAGAGTGCAGAACTTTAAACTTGAACCCGGGCTTGAAGCGCAGCAGTTTGTCTATAAGTTCTCTGTCAGTCAGGTCATAAACAGCGGTAGTGTCGTAAAAGGCAGGATAGAGATAACGGTCACCGGGCTACAGGACGGAGAGACCAGGCAGCTGAAGCTCGATGCCTTGTCGAAAGAGAAACTGAGTAGCCACAAAATGCGTTTTCGCTATTACCAGAATGTCGAAGGCATGATCCTTCTTCCGCAGGGCTTCGAGCCCGCAACTATCATGATCGATGTTAAACCCAGCAGTTCCAAGCTGGCGCCTGTCAGTGAATCCTACAACTGGTCCCCACTATCCTGATGTCATAAGGAAAAACACTATGTTTGGCAAGAGTAAGAAAAAATTTCGTTCACCGCGGATTACCACTGTCATCGGTGCGGGGACCGAGATCAAGGGCGATATCACTTTCCGCAGCGGATTGCACGTGGATGGGGTGATCAGGGGTGACGTAGTATCCGACCCTCAGGATCATTCGGCTACACTCACCTTGAGTGAACTCGGCACCATCGATGGGAATGTTCGGGTTGGCAATGTCATGCTCAACGGCACGGTTGTCGGCGACGTAATCGCCAGCAACAGGGTGGAATTGGCGCCCAAGGCGAAAATAACCGGGACCCTGACCTATGCCATGCTGGAGATGGCGATGGGGGCCGAGGTCAACGGCAAACTGATCCACGCCTCGGAACAGGAGCCACCACAGCTGCAATATGACGGCGACCGGGAGCAAAAGGACGCGGTGGTGGACGAGGGCGAAAAGGTGATAAGCCCTGAGGCCTAGGGTGATCGCGAATAATACTTGACTGTTTTTGTCGGTAATTGCATACTTAATCAATGATATTCAACGCCGCAAACCGTATTGGTTTGAGATCTATAGCAAGCCCGCCTGAGGCGATCGGGTGGGAGAGAGCAGGACCACTATCATGACTAGCGTAGAGACAAACAACGATTCCATCATCTTCACCGAGGCGGCCGCGACCAAGGTGGCTTCACTGATTGCTGAAGAGGGTAACCCGGATCTGATGTTGCGCGTCTATATCCAGGGGGGAGGTTGCTCCGGATTTCAGTATGGATTTACCTTCGACGAGGCTGAAAACGAAGGTGACACCAAGGTTGAGACAGGTGGGGTAACCCTGCTGGTGGACCCCATGAGTATGCAGTACCTGATGGGAGCCGAGGTGGACTACACGGAAGGCCTGCAGGGTGCTCAGTTCATCATTCGCAATCCCAACGCAACCACGACCTGCGGTTGCGGGTCCTCATTCTCCGTCTGAAACTGGGAGCTAAAACCGTTGGCTGGACGGGATGCCTGGATAGCCGTCCAGAGCTATAGAGGCATCCGTCAACCCTTCCGTAACAGGACGACCTGTTCAGCCCTCGACATAGGGCAGCAGGGTCAGTTCCACGCGACGGTTCTGCTGACGTCCGGCCGCTGAGCTGTTGGCAGCGATTGGCCTGGACTCACCATATCCGACGGTATCGATGCGCACGCCCTCGACACCGTCCCGCACCAGGACGTTGGAGACTGAATGGGCACGTTGCTGCGACAACAGCTGATTGTAGGATTCCGAACCGGTGCTGTCGGTATGTCCCGCCACTTCAATCATGGTCGATTTGTACTCTTTCAGCACCAGCGCGACTGAGCCGAGTATTTCGACGAAATTTGGTTTCAGGTCCGATTTATCGACTTCAAAGGTGATATTACTCGGCAGATTGAGGATGATATTGTCCCCTTCCCTGGTCACGCTGACACCGGTGTTTTCCAGGCGCTGACGCAGCTTGGCCTCCTGCACATCCATGTAGTATCCGACACCGCCGCCGGCGATGGCGCCGATGCCGGCCCCTTTCAATGCGCGCTCTTTGCGTTTCTTTTTATCCTTCGAGGTGGCGATACCCAAAACCGCGCCGGCGACTGCCCCTATCATGGCGCCTTGTGTTGCCTTGGAGGTCTTCTCTTCCCGGGTGTAGGGATCGACTGTGGTACATGCCTGCAGCATGACCATGCTTGCGACAAGGCAACAAACTGTGCTTCGTATAGCCATCTCTTTCTCCTTGCGCCTCCGGCAGAGACTCGGGGAGGCTGTTATTTGGTTGAATCTATTTGACTGTTGAACTGACATCGTCGAACTTGATTTGTTCGGCTGTTCGCTCCAGGTTGGTTGGACAAAATAGTAGCAACTGGCATCGGTATTGAATGCCAACGGAACTGCATTTTTTACAAATGTTGTTGAATTATCGGCATCCCATGGATCGGTCTATTCGCTCTTGCCGAAGAGGTCCCGCAGCAGTTGCAGGCTGGTCTGGCGGCCCAATTCGCCGATCGCGGTGGTAAGCGGTATCTGTTTCGGGCAGACGCGTACGCAGTTTTGCGCATTGCCGCAGTTGCTGAGCCCGTCATCGCCCATGATGGCATGCAGGCGTTGCCGCCTGTGGTAACGCCCGGTGGGATGGTTGTTCATCAGCCTGACCGCAGCGAGGGCAGCCGGACCGACAAAATCCTTTTCCACTGCGTACTCTGGACAGGCTTCCAGGCAGCAACCGCAGCTCATGCAGCGGCTGAAGAGATAGTTCTCCCTCCAGGTCTCGGGTGCGATGCGCGGCGCCCCTTCGTGGATATCCCAGGCGCCGTCTATCTCGATCCAGGCCCGCACCCGCTTAAGGTCGTTGAAGATCTTACTGCGATCCACCATCAAATCCCGCACCACGGGAAACTTACTCAGGGGTTCAAGCCGGATGGGTTGATCAAGACTATCGACCAGCGTCGAACAGGCCTGACGAGGACGCCCGTTGATCATCATGCTGCAGGCACCGCAGACCTCTTCCATGCAGTTAAACTCCCAGGCGACAGGATCGACTCGCTTCCCCTCCCGGGTGTGCGGATGTTCGCGGATCACCATCAGCGCTGAAACGATATTGTGTCCCCGGCGGTAGGGTATGGAGAACCGTTGCCAGTAGGGAGGGCTGTAGGGGGTATCCTGGCGGCGGATATTGAGTTCGATCGTTTTGGCCATCAGCAAATCCTCATCGGTAGTCCCGTGGCTCTTCAGGCGGCAAAACCGATAAATCAACCTGATCAAAGCTGATCCTGGGGCCAGCTGTGGCGTGTTCGGTGATGGTAGTCTTCAGCCATTGTTGATTCTGTTTCTTCCACTTCCCCCTGTAGACCTCGTAGGCCGGATCGCCTGGATAGGCATCCGTCGGCGGCGTCAGCTCGAAGGCCGGCTTGTAGTGGGCCCCCCTGCACTCATCCCTTGCCAGTGCGCTGCTGGCGATGACAAGGCCGAGGTGAACCATCTCCTGCAGCTGGCGGGCATAGACCAATCCCTGGTTACTCCATGAATTGCTTGATTCGAGATCAACCGTCTGGCAGCGTTGCGCCAGCCCCTGAAGCGAGTCGATCGCCTGTTTCAGGGTTGTATTGTCTCTGACGACCCCCACCTGGCCCGACATGATCTCGCCAAGCTCGTGATGCAGGGTATAGGGATTTTCCCCGCCGCCACCCTTCAGCAGTTCCTCGTTTATTCGTTGCTGACGGCTGATCTCTTCTGTGTAGAAATGTTCCGGAACCTGCTCAATACCGACCTCCAAACCCTTCAGGTAACTGGCGACCGCCTCGCCGGCGACCCGGCCGCTGAAGGAAGCCGAGAGCAGTGAATTGGCACCCAGGCGATTTGCCCCGTGGTAGCCGTAATCGCACTCGCCGCAGGCGTAGAGCCCGGGTAGGTTGGTCGCATGGTTGCGCGGGCTGCCCGCCTTCAGGCCGCCGCTGGCTTCATCCTTTTCGAAATCGACCCAGAGACCGCCCATGGCATAGTGGGCCGAGGGGTAGATCTCCATCGGTTCATGCACGGGGTCGGTACCGTGGAACTTGCGGTAGATATCGAGGATCGCATGCAGTCGCTGTTCGATGAATCCGGGATTGAGATGGGTGAGGTCGAGATAGACCTTGTCTTCGCCGCCGACGCCGAGGCCCATTTCATGGACCACCTTCCAGATGGCCCGGGAGGCAAGGTCCCGGGGTACGGTATTGCCATAACTGGGGTACCACTCCTCGAGAAAGTAGTAGCGTTCCTGCTCAGGGATCCGGCTGGCCTTACGCTGGTCGCCGGGATTCTTCGGCACCCATATGCGGCCCCCTTCGCCGCGGGCCGCCTCACTCATCAGGCGGGTTTTGTCATCCCCCAGCATCGCGGTGGGATGGAACTGGAAAAACTCACAATTGGCAAACCGGGCACCCTGTTGATAGGCGCGGCAGGCAGCCGACCCGGTGGAGTTGGTGGAGTTGGTGGAGCGATGGCCAAACACGTGCCCCATTCCGCCGGTTGCGAGAATCACGGCATCGGCTCGAAAGCCCTTAACATCCATGGTGCGCAGGTTCATGGCGACGATCCCTTTGCATATCCCCTGACTATCCTTTACCAGGGAAAGAAACTCCCACCACTCGAATTTTCGCACCCGACCCAGGGCCTCCTGGCGGCGTATCTCCTGATCGACGCCATACAACAGCTGTTGACCGGTACTGGCACCGGCAAACAGGGTGCGCCGGTTCTTGACACCGCCAAAGAGACGCAGATCGAGCAACCCCTCGGCAGTGCGGGAGAAGGTGACACCCATGCGCTCAAAGGTGCGGATGATTCCGGGCGCCTCTTCGCACAACGTTTTTACGGGGGGTTGATTGGCGAGATAGGCGCCACCCTTCAGGGTATCGACAATGTGTTGCCATACCGAATCCCGCTCGCCCTTGGTGTCGATAGAGGCATTGATGCCTCCCTGGGCACAGACCGAGTGAGAGCGTTTGACCTCGAACAGGGAGAAGATTTCTACCTGATATCCGGCTTCGGCCACCCGTAAAGCCGACCATAGACCACCCAGTCCGCCACCGACAACGATAACCCTGCGTGGCCGTCTCATGGTAGAAATCCCAGCATACCGTGCAGCCCCATGGCGCCAAGGAGCAGGGCAAGCAGCATGCAGAAGTAGAACCAGATGCGTTGCGCCTCGACACTTGTGGTCAGCCCCCAACTGATCGCCATTGTCCAGAGTCCGTTGCAAAGATGAAACACCGCCAACAGGAGACCTGACAGGTAGAGTAGAAACAGGTACGGGTTGATGAGCAGCTCCTGCATATGGCTGAAGAGATCGATGCGTATGTCGGGTTGCCAGATACCCAAGATTCTTGTCCATCCCACATGGAGCAGGAGGAATAGCAGAATGCCGATACCCGAGAGTCGCTGCAGCCAGTAAAAGCGATTGTGCAGCCAGGGGTAGCGATTCCAGTTGCCCTGTGAACCGTAGAGAATGACCAGCCCGTAGACCGCGTGGAACAATAGCGGCAGGGCAATGAAGAAAATCTCCACCAGGGTCAGGTAGTTGATGCTTTGCAGCCAGCCTACGACCTGTTCGTTATAGTGCGTCTTGCCAAACCGGGATTGGGAATTCTCCCACAGGTGAAAGATCAGAAAACCGCCAACCGGGAGCAATCCAAACAGGGAATGGAGTCGGCGAAGGAGAAAATGACGATTGTGAATGGAGGTCTGCATGATGCCCTGATAGTCAACACCCTCTTTTATATTATATTATTAATACTTTCTAATTCTCTGACCCAGAGCATTCAAACACCGATTTACCCTGATGTGCATCATAAACGGGCATTTTTGATCCGGTGTCGGAACCCCCAGCTACATAAATTAGGCGGCTTGTACCGAAAAACGATTATTTTTTTACCTTGAACCGTCATACACTGGGTCGCGAATCGGATACACTCTATATTTCAGCTTAACAATACTAAGTTGGATTCGAGATTTTTAGTTAAAGGGGAAGGTGTTATCCGCATTGGATTTCAAATCAAGGATTAGCGTCAAAGGGTGGATGTCAGTTCCCTCTGCAACGCCCTGGGCGCCGCCGATTTGGTCGGAATAAAGCTAGATTCAAGTTACGCCTTAAGGATGATCTTCGCTGATAAGGTAGCGTCGGGAAATGTTTAATCAAAGCATCGGTGCAAGGATTATTATCGTTGTCGGAATATCGGCATTCCTAACCCTGATCGGTCTGGTGATCTTCTACACGCAAAGTCAGCGCGCCGTCATTGTCGATAACCACAATCTGGTGACCGGACGGATGGTCTCCACCGTGGTCGCCGGGCTGGGAGCGATAATGGAGACGGGATCTGCTGCCATCGCCCAGCGCTATGCAGAGGATGTAAAGGGCGCGGTCGGATTGGAGGAGTTCAGTTTTTTGCGCCCCAATGGCATGGAGGCATTCCAGGATAACGCAACGATCAGGCAGGTAAACTCGCGCCATGGGCAGACCCTGTTCAGGGAGCGCGCCGAGACGCGCCAGGTGCGGCTCTATCCAGAGGATGATCCGCTCCTCAGACAGGCCGTCAACAGCGTCGAGCATATCGGCATGGTGGATCAAGCGGGGCTGAAATACACCATTCTCATGCCGATCGCCAACAAGCAGCCATGCTATCTCTGTCATGGTGATGAGCAGCCTGTGCTCGGGTTTGCCAGGCTGACCACCTCGCTCACCCAGGTAAACCAGCTTGTGACCCAGAGTCGAAACCAGGCCGCACTGGTTATGCTCGTGGTGCTGATCCTGTTTCTGGCCGTTACCTACCTCTTTCTCCGCAAGGCCGTAATCACACCGATTCGCCAGGTGACAGATGCGATGTACCAGGTTGAGCAGGGAGACCTGGCACAGCAGGTGCCGGAAATCGGAGAGGATGAATTGGGGCAGATGGCGCGCTCCTTCAATGCCATGACCCGGCAGATTCTCGAGAACTATACCGGACTGGAGATGGAGCAGAGCAAACTGACCACCATCATCCTCAATGCGGGTGAGGGCATAGTGGTCACGGACCGGGACGATCGGATCGTGCTGGTCAATCCGGCTGCGGAGACCTTGTTGGATAAACAGAAGGCGGTTATCGTTGAGCGGGGCTTTTATCATTTAGTGGGTGACCCGGCCCTGATCGAGCGCCTGATTCAACATCCCGATTCCAATTATGCTGAGACGGTGCTGCAGGGTAAGCGCTACCTGAGCCTGATGGCCGCCAGAATATCCACCTCGCAGGGAGATGTGCTCGGCATGGCGGCACTGATGCGCGATGTCACGACCCAGCAGCGGCGTGAGGCCTACCTCGAAGCCATTTCCTATACGGATGAATTGACTGGGCTGCTCAATCGCCGTTCTCTGACCGAAATCCTTGATCAGGGGATATCCGATGCCTTGGAGAAGCGCCGATCACTGAGCCTGTTGATGCTCGACCTGGATCACTTCAAACGGCTCAACGACACCCATGGTCATGCTATGGGGGATCGTGTGCTGACTGCTTTCGGCAAGCTGCTGAAAAATCGCCTGCGTGATTCGGATTACGCATTCCGCTATGGCGGCGAGGAGTTTTGTGCGATTTTGACCAATACCGCAGAGAAGGGTGCGCTGAAGACCGCAGAGGATATTCGGCGTGCGGTGGCGGAGATGGGAATCGATGGTGTGACAGCAACCATCAGCATTGGCTTTGTATCGCTGGATCAACTGCCCTCGGCTACGCCGGAGAGTCTGCTCAAGGCAGCAGATACCGCGCTCTACGAGGCCAAAGGGCAGGGCCGAAACAGGACCGTTCAATACACTGAGGATGATTAACCGATCAACGGGTTCGCGAAGGGGCGGGATAGATACCACCGAGAACAACCTCGTGACGGGCGCCCGTGACGGCAGCGAGGTTGCCGCTGAGACCTTCCAGGGTGCGTTTCGCCAGCCAGGCGAAGGTAATCGCCTCGACCCAGTCAGGATCGACACCGTATTCGGCGGTCGATGCCAAACGGGCCTCGGGCAGATGGACTGAAAGCCTCTCGAGCAGATAGCGGTTGTGGACACCGCCGCCGCAGACCAGTATTTCGCTTGCAGCATAGCCCTCCCGGATGATCGCCCGGGCGATGCTGGCGGCGGAGAGCTCAAGCAGTGTCGCTTGGACATCCACCGCTGCAAGTTGGTGCTTGGCGAGCCTCTCCCCTAGCCAATCGAGAGAGAAGTGCTCGCTGCCAGTGCTTTTCGGCGGCGGCAGCCTGAAATAGGGATCGGCAAGCAGCTCGTTGAGCAGCTCATCGATGACCTTGCCGCTTCTCGCCCATTCCCCCTGATCGTCGCAAGTCATCCCCTGATGCTGTTCTATCCAGCGATCGAGCAGGGTGCTCGCGGGTCCGGTGTCGTAGCCGGTAACTGCCTCTCTAGTGTCGGCCGGTAAGCAGGTGATATTGGCAATGCCTCCCAGGTTGAGGACGATTCTGCGATTTTCCCGGTGTTGAAACAGGGCTTGGTGGAGCGCGGGTACGAGGGGGGCGCCTTGACCGCCGGCGGCCATATCGCGGCGGCGGAGATCAGCAACGGTGGTTAGGCCGGTCAGTTCCGCAATGGTGTTGGGGTCGCCGATCTGCAAGGTGAAGGGGTGATCCAGATAGGGGCGATGACGGATGGTCTGACCATGGCTGCCGATGGCGTTGATCGCCTCAGGGTTGATGCCGGCCTTGGCCAACAGGTTAAGGCAGGCGGCGGAGAAGATGGTGCCGACCTCTCTGTCGAGCTGTCCCATGCGATCGATTTCGTTGTTCCCGGGCAGGCAGAGGGTGCGCAGCGAAGCCTTCAGTGATGCTGGATAGGCTTCGACGTGAGTGGCTAGCAGATGGGGTTGTGGGGATGAGAAGTCGACGGCAACCGCGTCGATGCCATCCATGCTTGTGCCCGAGATGAGACCTACATAGACCGATCTATTCGGCATCGGCAACGAGGGTGCGATTGATCAGATCCAGTTTGCTCAACAGGGGTTGAATCTTGAGTTTGAAATCCTCGCGATATTTCTTGGCGATCGGCTTCGCCGCGGGAAGTTTTACCGTCAATGGATTTCTATGGACGCCGTTGACGCGGAATTCATAGTGAAGATGGGGACCGGTGGCGAGCCCGGTCTTGCCGACATAACCGATGACCTGTCCCTGTTTGACTTTATTGCCCTTCCTCGCTTTTTTGTTGTAGCGGGATAGGTGGGCATAGAGGGTGGTGTAGGTCTGCCCGTGCTTGATGATCACGGTCTTGCCGTAGCCCCCCTTCTTGCCGCGGTGAATGATCTTGCCGTCGCCCGCGGCCTTGATCGGGGTGCCGGTTTTTGCTGCATAGTCGACCCCGCGATGGGGGCGCTTTTTGCCCAGTACCGGGTGGTAGCGCTCGCGGGTGAATCGGGACGAGATGCGTCTGAAATCGACCGGAGCCCTCAAGAAGGCCTTGCGCATGCTGCGACCATCCGGACTGTAGTAGTCGGATCGGCCCGTATTGTCGGTATAGAGCAGGGCACGGTAGCTGCGACCCTTATTGACGAACTCCGCGGCGAGGATGGTGCCGTCCCGCAGTTTCTCCCCGTCGAGGTAGTCCTCCTGAAAGATCACCGAGAAGCGGTCGCCGCTGCGGATCTCCAGGGCAAAATCGATATCCCAGCCGAAGATGCCGGCCATCTTCATGATCAGCTGTTCCGAAAGGCCGGCCTCTTTCGCGGCGATGTAGAAAGAGTTCTCGATGGTACCGCTGACATGATTGGTTCTGACCTCGACCTCTCGGCTCAGCTCGGCGGCCTTGAAGCCGTCTTCCACGGCGGTTATCTCCAAGCTGTCAATCTTGCTGTGTTGAAGTCGCAGACCATAGAAATTCTGATCCTCATCCAGGTCGAGATAGAGCATCTCTCCGGGTCGTATATCGGTCAGTTTTTTTGCGGTGTCGCTGGAGTGGACGATGCGATGCAGCAGATTGGCGCTCAGACCATGCTTTTTGAAAATCGTGGCGAGCGAGTCGCCATTCTTGATCTCATAGCTCAGGGTAGTGGTCTCGGGGCGACTAGGTGCCTCCATTTCATCGCCCAGGATCTGGGGCTCGGCATCACTCTCCACGACCCCGTCGACTGCAGGAGTGTCGAGGGGTGTGGCCGGTTCGGTCTCTTTGGCTATTGCCTGCTTGATGAAACTGATCGATTGGATCGATGGCTCGGATTCTTCGTTATCTCTATTGGATTGGCCCGGCAGTGGTAGTGGTAGAATCTTTTTTTGTTCAGGTTGCTGGCTCTGTTCAGGGGAAGGGGGTGTATCGATCTCGGGGTCCTGGCCAGGTGTTGAAAGCAGGTAGACGAATCCTACAGCGAGGAGTAGAAGTAGTACGGCGCCAAGGGTGAGGCGGCGGGCCATCGCGCCTCGAGCCGGTTTTCTCTCCAGAGTGTAGGATTTAAAATCTTGCATGATTCAACAATACAGCAATAGATATAATCTGTAACGGCCATTTAGCGATAAAATACAGTTGCCGATCACATAATGGATAGTAGCGCATATCATCGCACAATGGTTAATTTTATCAGATGCTTCTAGTAGAGTGTGCATCCATTGTCTTAATGTAAGAGATTTATTAAATGACCGATGTCAATGGTTCCCTGGAACTGATTAAACGAGGAACGGAAGAGGTTCTTCCCGAAGAGCTGCTGATTAAGAAACTGCAGCGGGGTAACCCACTGAAGATAAAGGCGGGTTTCGATCCGACTGCGCCGGATCTCCATCTCGGGCACACGGTGCTTATTAATAAGTTGCGCCAATTCCAGGAGTTGGGGCACGAGGTGATCTTTCTGATCGGTGATTTCACCGGCATGATCGGGGATCCCACGGGAAAAAGCGCCACCCGGCCGCCGCTCACCCGGGAAGAGGTGGTGGAAAATGCCAAGACCTACGAGCATCAGATCTTCAAAATACTCGATCCCAGCAGGACCACGGTATTGTTCAACTCTTCCTGGATGGGGGAGATGTCGGCAGTCGACCTGATCCAGCTGGCGGCCAAGCATACGGTGGCGCGGATGTTGGAGCGGGATGACTTCAACAAGCGCTATACCGGCGGCCAACCCATCGCCGTGCACGAATTTCTCTATCCGCTGATCCAGGGCTACGATTCGGTGGTGCTGAAGGCCGACGTGGAGCTGGGGGGGACTGACCAGAAATTCAACCTGCTGGTGGGGCGTCAACTTCAGGAGGCCTATCAGCAAGAGCCCCAGGTGGTGGTCACCCTGCCCATCCTGGAGGGATTGGACGGGGTGCAGAAGATGTCGAAATCCCTCAACAACTACATCGGCATCACCGACGCCCCGGAGGAGATGTTCGGCAAGATCATGTCGGTCTCCGACGACCTGATGTGGCGCTACTTCGAACTCTTGAGTTTCCGGCCGATGGCGGAAATCGATAGCTGGAGGCGTGAGGTTGAACAGGGAGCGAATCCCCGGGACGTCAAGGTCCGACTCGCTGAGGAACTGGTGGAGCGTTTCCACTCCAGGGGGGATGCCGTCAAGGCCAATGAGGCCTTCGTCGCCCGATTCCAGAAGGGGCAGATGCCCGACGAGATGGCTGAAATGGACTTGAATGCCCCGGATGGAGGCTATCCGATAGCCAATCTACTCAAGGATGCGGGTCTGGTGAAGAGTACCTCGGAAGCGATGCGCCTGATTAAGCAGGGGGCTGTGAAGATCGACGGGGAGAGGCTCTCCGATCATGCCCACCTTGCCATCGCGGGCACCACCTGCATCTATCAGGTCGGCAAGCGTAGGTTCGCCCGCATCAGGGTGCAATAGATCGCGCTTTCGCAATCCCCTTTACCCCAATCGCAGTCACCTTGAGCCGCGGACAGGGTTGCCGGGGGACGGCGCTGATAGTTGTTGACGGTGTGGGTGAACTACGTATAATGCGCCACTCTTTCGAGGGGCTTGAAATGGTCGTTTCGAAAGCCGGATGCGAGTCGTATCTAGGGCTATAATTTAGTTGTTGACAATGACTAAGCGGGCTGTAGAATACGCGCACTCAAACAGACCGGGAGGTCCTGGCGGCTTGGGAAAAGTTGAGAAGTTTCTTGACACAAGCGCAGGGTCCGTTAAAATAGTCGGTCTTTCTCGGAAGAAAATTCCGGGAAGCTCTTTAACAATCAGGTTAGGTAATTTGTGTGGGTGCTCCGTTGATCTTGGGTAACCAAAAGATCGACAGAGAGCATTCGAAAGATAGTAATTCTATCCGAGAATCTCGAGTCAAAAAGATTGGCTGCCATAAGCAGCTATCAAACTTAAACTGAAGAGTTTGATCCTGGCTCAGATTGAACGCTGGCGGTATGCTTAACACATGCAAGTCGAACGGTAACAGCAGAGCTTGCTCTGGCTGACGAGTGGCGGACGGGTGAGTAACGCGTAGGAATCTGCCTAGTAGTGGGGGACAACTCGGGGAAACTCGAGCTAATACCGCATACGCCCTACGGGGGAAAGCGGGGGATCTTCGGACCTCGCGCTATTAGATGAGCCTGCGTTGGATTAGCTTGTTGGTGGGGTAATGGCCTACCAAGGCGACGATCCATAGCTGGTCTGAGAGGACGATCAGCCACACTGGGACTGAGACACGGCCCAGACTCCTACGGGAGGCAGCAGTGGGGAATATTGGACAATGGGGGCAACCCTGATCCAGCAATACCGCGTGTGTGAAGAAGGCCTGCGGGTTGTAAAGCACTTTCAATTGTGAAGAAAAGCTTAGGGTTAATACCCCTGAGTCTTGACGTTAACTTTAGAAGAAGCACCGGCTAACTCCGTGCCAGCAGCCGCGGTAATACGGAGGGTGCAAGCGTTAATCGGAATTACTGGGCGTAAAGCGCGCGTAGGTGGTTTGGTAAGTCAGATGTGAAAGCCCCGGGCTCAACCTGGGAACTGCATTTGATACTGCCTGGCTAGAGTATGGTAGAGGGAAGCGGAATTCCGGGTGTAGCGGTGAAATGCGTAGATATCCGGAGGAACATCAGTGGCGAAGGCGGCTTCCTGGACCAATACTGACACTGAGGTGCGAAAGCGTGGGTAGCAAACAGGATTAGATACCCTGGTAGTCCACGCCGTAAACGATGTCAACTAGCCGTTGGACTCATTATAAGGGTTTAGTGGCGCAGCTAACGCGATAAGTTGACCGCCTGGGGAGTACGGCCGCAAGGTTAAAACTCAAAGGAATTGACGGGGGCCCGCACAAGCGGTGGAGCATGTGGTTTAATTCGATGCAACGCGAAGAACCTTACCAGCCCTTGACATCCTCGGAACTTACTAGAGATAGTTTGGTGCCTTCGGGAACCGAGTGACAGGTGCTGCATGGCTGTCGTCAGCTCGTGTCGTGAGATGTTGGGTTAAGTCCCGTAACGAGCGCAACCCTTGTCCCTAGTTGCCAGCACTTCGGGTGGGAACTCTAGGGAGACTGCCGGTGACAAACCGGAGGAAGGTGGGGATGACGTCAAGGCATCATGGCCCTTATGGGCTGGGCTACACACGTGCTACAATGGCCGGTACAGAGGGCAGCCAACCCGCGAGGGGGAGCCAATCTCAGAAAACCGGTCGTAGTCCGGATTGCAGTCTGCAACTCGACTGCATGAAGTCGGAATCGCTAGTAATCGCGAATCAGCATGTCGCGGTGAATACGTTCCCGGGCCTTGTACACACCGCCCGTCACACCATGGGAGTGGGTTGCAAAAGAAGTGGGTAGCTTAACCTTCGGGGGGGCGCTCACCACTTTGTGATTCATGACTGGGGTGAAGTCGTAACAAGGTAGCCGTAGGGGAACCTGCGGCTGGATCACCTCCTTTAAAAAAGTTGCCCGGATCTTCGGAGCATCCACACAAGTTACCTGACCAAGTGTTGAGCAGTTACAGACCTAACAGCTAAACGGCTGTACTGCACTGAGCGAATCCGGGTCTGTAGCTCAGTTGGTTAGAGCGCACCCCTGATAAGGGTGAGGTCGGAGGTTCAAATCCTCCCAGACCCACCATATTTATTCAGTACTATTGACTCTTCAGGGGCCATAGCTCAGCTGGGAGAGCGCCTGCCTTGCACGCAGGAGGTCGGGAGTTCGATCCTCCCTGGCTCCACCAAACAGTCGCCCAGCTCGGACCATAGTGCCAAGTGCCTAGCGATACAAACGCTAGCCACTTCGTATTATCGAAGTAATGCTCTTTAAAAATTAGGTTAGATCGCAGATAGGCGGATGTCGTGAGACATCCTTAATATCTAAATGAGTATCTAAGTTCTCTAAAACTTAGTTATTTGGGTATGTTGCATTTGTACGAGTGACCTGACTCCAGAATTTTTGGGGTTATATGGTCAAGTGATTAAGCGCATATGGTGGATGCCTAGGCGGTAGAAGGCGATGAAGGACGTTGTAGCTTGCGATAAGCTTCGGGGAGCCAGCAAACAGGCTTTGAACCGGAGATCTCCGAATGGGAAAACCCACCTGTCGTAAGGCAGGTATCTTGCACTGAATTCATAGGTGTAAGAGGCGAACCCGGGGAACTGAAACATCTAAGTACCCGGAGGAAAAGAAATCAACCGAGATTCCCTCAGTAGCGGCGAGCGAACGGGGATTAGCCCTTAAGTTGCGATGTGGTTAGTGGAACAGTCTGGAAAGTCTGGCGATACAGGGTGATAGCCCCGTACACGAAAACCTATTCGCAGTGAAATCGAGTAAAGCGGGACACGTGATATCCTGCTTGAATATGGGGGGACCATCCTCCAAGGCTAAATACTCTCTACCGACCGATAGTGAACCAGTACCGTGAGGGAAAGGCGAAAAGAACCCCGTAGAGGGGAGTGAAATAGAACCTGAAACCGTATGCGTACAAGCAGTGGGAGCCCCTTCGGGGGTGACTGCGTACCTTTTGTATAATGGGTCAGCGACTTACTTCTCAGTGGCAAGCTTAACCGTTTAGGGGAGGCGTAGGGAAACCGAGTCTTAATAGGGCGTTCAGTCGTTGGGAGTAGACCCGAAACCGGGCGATCTAGCCATGGCCAGGGTGAAGGCACGGTAACACGCGCTGGAGGCCCGAACCCACCTATGTTGAAAAATGGGGGGATGAGCTGTGGCTAGGAGTGAAAGGCTAATCAAGCCCGGAGATAGCTGGTTCTCCTCGAAAGCTATTTAGGTAGCGCCTCGCGTCTCACTCCATGGGGTAGAGCACTGTTTCGGCTAGGGGGCCATCCCGGCTTACCAAACCGATGCAAACTCCGAATACGTGGAAGTGCAATCGCGGGAGACACACGGCGGGTGCTAACGTCCGTCGTGGAAAGGGAAACAACCCAGACCGCCAGCTAAGGTCCCAAAATCATGGCTCAGTGGGAAACGATGTGGGAAGGCATAGACAGCTAGGAGGTTGGCTTAGAAGCAGCCATCCTTTAAAGAAAGCGTAATAGCTCACTAGTCGAGTCGGCCTGCGCGGAAGATTTAACGGGGCTTAAGCCATGTACCGAAGCTGCGGATGCGTGCTTGCACGCATGGTAGAGGAGCGTTCTGTAAGCCTGCGAAGGTGTGCTGCAAGGCATGCTGGAGGTATCAGAAGTGCGAATGCTGACATGAGTAACGATAAAGGGGGTGAGAGGCCCCCTCGCCGAAAACCCAAGGTTTCCTGCGCAACGCTAATCGGCGCAGGGTTAGTCGGCCCCTAAGGCGAGGCAGAAATGCGTAGTCGATGGGAATCCGGTTAATATTCCGGAACTACTTATTACTGCGATGGGGTGACGGAGTAGGCTAGGTCATCCGGGTGTTGGTTTACCCGGTTTAAACGTGTAGGGAGTCTGTTTAGGCAAATCCGGACAGGCAATCCTGAGACGTGATGACGAGTCTCCATGTGAGACGAAGTGATTGATGCCATGCTTCCAGGAAAAACCTCTAAGCTTCAGGTAATAAGTAACCGTACTCTAAACCGACACAGGTGGGTAGGGTGAGAATCCCAAGGCGCTTGAGAGAACTCTGGTGAAGGAACTAGGCAAAATAGTACCGTAACTTCGGGAGAAGGTACGCCCTTGGTATGTGAAGAGACTTGCTCTCGGAGCAGAAGAGGGTTGCAGTGACCAGGTGGCTGCGACTGTTTATTAAAAACATAGCACTCTGCAAACTCGAAAGAGGAAGTATAGGGTGTGACGCCTGCCCGGTGCCGGAAGGTTAATTGATGGGGTTAGTCCTCGGACGAAGCTCTTGATCGAAGCCCCGGTAAACGGCGGCCGTAACTATAACGGTCCTAAGGTAGCGAAATTCCTTGTCGGGTAAGTTCCGACCTGCACGAATGGCGTAACGATGGCCACGCTGTCTCCACCAGAGACTCAGTGAAATTGAAATCGCTGTTAAGATGCAGTGTACCCGCGGCTAGACGGAAAGACCCCGTGAACCTTTACTACAGCTTTGCACTGGACTTTGAATATATTTGTGTAGGATAGGTGGGAGGCTTTGAAGCGGAGACGCCAGTCTTCGTGGAGCCAACCTTGAAATACCACCCTGATATATTTGGAGTTCTAACCTCGACCCGTTATCCGGGTTAGGGACAGTGTATGGTGGGTAGTTTGACTGGGGCGGTCTCCTCCCAAAGAGTAACGGAGGAGCACGAAGGTACCCTCAGCGCGGTCGGACATCGCGCAACGAGTGCAAAGGCATAAGGGTGCTTGACTGCGAGACAGACAAGTCGAGCAGGTACGAAAGTAGGTCTTAGTGATCCGGTGGTTCTGTATGGAAGGGCCATCGCTCAACGGATAAAAGGTACTCCGGGGATAACAGGCTGATACCGCCCAAGAGTTCATATCGACGGCGGTGTTTGGCACCTCGATGTCGGCTCATCACATCCTGGGGCTGAAGTCGGTCCCAAGGGTATGGCTGTTCGCCATTTAAAGTGGTACGCGAGCTGGGTTTAGAACGTCGTGAGACAGTTCGGTCCCTATCTGCCGTGGGCGTCTGAGATTTGAGGGAAGCTGCTCCTAGTACGAGAGGACCGGAGTGGACGTATCTCTGGTGTTCCGGTTGTCACGCCAGTGGCACTGCCGGGTAGCTAAATACGGACAGGATAACCGCTGAAAGCATCTAAGCGGGAAGCCCCTCCCAAGATAAGATCTCACTTGTCTCTTGAAGACACTGAAGGGCCGTTGAAGACTACAACGTTGATAGGCTGGGTGTGGAAGCGCAGTAATGCGTGAAGCTAACCAGTACTAATTGCCCGTGAGGCTTGACCATATAACACCCAAATGTTCTGGGTTTGGCTCAAGCAAACGCAACAACCAAATATTGCTCAAGCGATCTAACCGAATATGAAAATAGGGGTCGGAGTCAAGTTTCCATGCTCTGACTTACGACTAGCGACAGCAGCGAGGGAAATTGACTCCGACCCCTATTTTCACCCAGTTTACCTGGTAGAAATAGCGTGTTGGTACCACCCGATCCCATCTCGAACTCGGAAGTGAAACGACATAGCGCCGATGATAGTGTGGGGCCTCCCCATGTAAAAGTAGGACACTGCCAGGTTTTTACAGCAAAAACCCCGGACCTGAACGGTCCGGGGTTTTTTTTTGTCTAGACCTGGATGGCTGCAGTTTTTTCCAATTCTGTACCATTATCGATGGCTATTCCTGGTTCGCATCCTGAGGTTGCGTGTAAGATGGCGATCAAACACTCTCCCATCATGGAGTATTGGCCCGACAGATTATGTTGATCTCGCTTATATTGTTGCTCTTCGGCATCCTGCTCACCGGGTTGGCCATTCGGCAGCTCGTGCTGAAGCGGAAAATCCTCGCCGCCAGCGTGAACGGCCTGTTGGGGGTGGTTGTATTGCTGGTGGCGAGCTTTGTCTCGATGCTGTTTTTGAGTGTTCAGAGTTATGTTCAGCTGACCAAGGAGCAACTCCTGGCCGAGGTTGAGGTCGGTGCCGTGGAGAGTGGAAACAGCGAATTGGTTTTGACCATCAATGGCGAACGTAGGGTCTATCCGATCTCGGCTGGCGAGTGGCGGGTGGATGCGCGGTTTATCAAGTGGAAGCCCTGGGTGGCGCTGCTCGGTAAAGAGCCGGTGGTGCGTTTGGAATCGTTGTCGGGTCGCGAGGCCGGTACCGGCAGCAGAGTGATCCAGGTGCACAATCTGCACGACGACTTTGCCATTGTCGACAGGATAGTCGCCAATCTGACCGATCGTTTCGGCATGGTCGATACCATGTACGGCAGTTCTGTTTACATGCCGGTCGAGAGGGGTGCGCGTTACCGGGTAAGTGCAAATCACGCGGGATTGATCGCACGGCCGGTTAATGATGAGGGTAAACAGGCAATCATCCAGTGGGACAGGTAATGAATGCATACAAGCTTGTTTTCTTCTCTGCTCAAGCCCATCTATTCGAGGTTGAACTGAGCATTGCTCAACCCGATCCCGATGGCCAGTTGGTTTGCCTGCCAAGCTGGATACGGGGCAGTTATATGGTGCGTGATTTTGCCAGAAATATTATCTCCATCTCTGCCTTCAGCGGTGATCAACCTGTGGTATTGGAGAAGTTGGACAAGCAAAGCTGGCGTGCTGCCCCTGTATCCGCTGAACTGAGGATAGTCTACAGGGTTTACGCCCATGAGTTGGGTGTCAGGAGCGCTCACTTTGACACTCAGCATGCCTACTTCAATGGTTCGAGTCTGTTTCTATCCGTCGCCGGACAAGAGGAGAGGCCGTGCAGGCTGAGCATCCTGGCGCCGAGTCACAGTTACGCTGATAACTGGCGCCTGGCTACCGGGATGCCGGCCGAGCATATCGATGATTTGGGATTTGGAGACTACCTTTGTGACAACTACGAGGCGCTGATCGACTATCCCGTCGAGGCCGGCGAATACACCGAATTGGAATTTAGCCTCGAGGGACGACGCCATCGTTTCGTCATCAGCGGTGTTCACGATGCCGATGGGGATAGACTGTGTGGTGATCTACGTCGGATCTGTCATGAAGAAGCGGAGCTGTTTGGTGAATTGCCGATATCCGACTATCTTTTTCTACTGCAGGTGGTCGGCGATGGTTATGGCGGACTGGAGCATCGCAACTCCAGCAGTCTGATGATCAGCCGGGATGATCTGCCCGCGCAGGGAGATGAAAAGGTCACGGAAGGTTATCGCAGGCTGCTGGCGCTCTGCAGCCATGAGTACTTCCATCTCTGGCATGTTAAACGGATTACACCGGAGATCTTTCTGCAGCGGGGAACCGCAGCTGAGGTCTATACGCGCCAACTGTGGATCTTCGAAGGCATCACTTCCTACTACGATGAACTGGTGCTTGTCAGGAGCGGCGTGATCGAGCGCAAGGCCTACTTCGAGATGATGGCGGAGACGGTCACCCGGGTGATGCGCGGCAGCGGGAGACTGAAGCAGACCCTGGAGGAGTCGAGCTTCGACGCCTGGACCAAGTTCTACAAGCAGGATGAAAATGCGCCAAACGCCATCGTAAGCTACTATGCAAAGGGAGCCCTGTTCGCCCTTCTGCTCGATTTGACCATACGTCTGCGCAGTGACAACAGGTTCTCTCTCGATCATGTGATGCGAGAGATGTGGCAACGATATGGTCGCAACTCGGTGGGTGTCGCTGAACACGGTTTTGAAAAACTGGTGGCTGATGTCACCTCCCTTGATCTCCAGTCGCTCTTCGGTCTGGGGGTCCGCTCAACCCGGGAGTTGCCGCTTGCAGAGGCCTTGGCTGAGTTTGCCATTGAACTCCATCTGCTCCCTGCAGAGAACAGCGAGGATAAGGGTAAGGTGGTTACAGAACCGCCGAAGACGGTAACTCCCAAGCCGGTATTGGGGGCCAAGTGGAAGCAGTGCGAGAAGCGAATTCGGCTGTTACAGGTCTTTGATGGCGGAGGGGCGCAGTTGGCGGGACTTTCGGCGGGGGACGAGATCGTTGCTCTGGATGGCTTGCATATGAGTGGTAAACAGATGGAGAAATACCTCGCCCGAAAGCAGCAGGGGGCATCCGTCGAACTGCACTTTTTTCGCAGGGATGAGTTGAGGATCATCTCGCTCGCTCCGCTTGCGGCGGAGACCGACACCTGCACCCTCTACCTCCCGCAACACCCCGGCAGCATACAGCAGCAGCGCCTTAACATCTGGTTGAAAGGTCATGTACCAACACCATGAGTTGATTTATAGATTGGCTGACGGCCGCTTTCATTCTGGTCAAGAGTTGGGGCGGCTGTTGGAGGTGACCCGCTCTTCGGTTTGGAAAAAACTGCAGCAGATCAAGCAGCGCTACAATCTTGAGATCGATGCGGTTTCAGGCAGGGGATATCGATTGCGTGAACCGCTG
>NATV01000075.1 GCA_003094535.1 gamma proteobacterium symbiont of Ctena orbiculata
GCAATTCCGGTGCGCGATGCTGTCAACTCCGTCTGCGATATGCTGGGCTACGACCCCCTCTTCCTGGCCTGCGAGGGACGGGTTGTCGCCGCTGTTGACGCCGACCAGGCAGAGGAGGCCCTGGTACGTTGGAAAAACCTGCCGGGCGGTGACCATGCGGCATTGATCGGCGAGATGCGAGAGGATGATCCCTATGTCATCCTGGAGACAGAATTGGGCGGTGCGCGCATCCTCGAAGAGTTGGAGGATGATCCACTGCCTCGCATCTGCTGAGCCGATCACTCGCTAGCAGCTTGGGCAAATGTCTCCTCAGCGCAGGTTTGGTCCCAGACCCAACCCGCTGAAGGTTGCCAAGACCTCAGCGGCACCCGCTCCGATATTGCGCGCAAGACGCTCCCAGACATCCTCTTTCGGTGTGAAATCGACGATCTCTTCGGCACCGATTATTTCGCGGGCGACATAGCTGCTGCTGCCGAAATCGTCGATGAGTCCCATCTCCTTCGCCTCCTCTCCGTTCCAGAAGAGGCCGCTGAAGAGTTCAGGATAATCGGCTATCTTCAGACGATCCCCTCTGCCCTCTTTTACCGTTTCGATAAACTGCAGATGCAGCTGATCCAGCATCTGCTGGATATGCTGCTTGTCACCGTCTTTCAACGGAGAGAAGGGATCGAGAATACCTTTGTTGTCTCCAGCGGTGAGCAGGCGCCGTTCTATTCCCAGCTCTTCCATGCCGTCGACAAAACCAAACCCGTTGATCAACACCCCGATCGATCCCACAAGGCTCCCCTCGTCGGCATAGATCTTGTCGGCTGCAACCGCGATGTAGTAACCCCCGGAGGCGCATACGTCCGCAACCACGGCATAGACTGGAATCTTCGGATATTTCTCTCGCAGGCGGCTTATTTCGCGGTTTATATAGCGGGACTGCACAGGACTGCCCCCTGGCGTATTCATTCTGAGGATGACGCCCTTGGTCTTTTTGTCCTCAAAGGCATCGCGCAGGCCGGTGACGATATTATCCGCACTTGCCTTGGTCTCCGATGAGATCAAGCCTTTCACTTCGATCAATGCGGTATGCTCCTTCACCACGCTCTTCGCCACCTGCATCTTGTCCCCCCAGAGAAACACCCCGAGAAGCAGAAACAGATAGCCGAAGGTGAGGAGTTTGAAAAAGATGCCCCAGCGCCGACTGCGACGATTCTCGGCCACGGTGGCCATGACCATCTGATTCAGCAGATCCCTCTCCCAACGGCTGGGTTCGGACTGACTTCTGTGATCTCCATTGTTGGTTTCCGACATGAAAAGTACCCTTTAACGATTTTTAAGACTTAGGCTTAATTGCAATAACCAATTTTATAATCCGATCCTTACAGAGTTGTTGCCAGAACAGCGTTTAAACTTTAGTCGCTGTCCAACCAGGCAGGAATCTCAGTAATTCGATCAACGCAGGCAAGCGGATTGTGTTTCAGCAGTCGATCTCGACTGTGGGTTCCGTAGGTCACGCCCAAGGAGGGCATGCCGGCATTGACTGCCATCTCCAGATCATACTCCGTATCCCCGATCATCAGTGCATGACGGGGTTCAACACCGGTCTGCTCGAGAATCTGATTGAGCATTTCCGGATGGGGTTTGGAAAAGCTCTCGTCGGCACAGCGGGTGAGGTGAAAGTAGTCGCCCAAGCCGGTGCTCTCCAGGGCATAATCCAATCCTTTACGACCTTTGCCGGTGGCCACCGCCAGTATGTAGCCCTGGCGCAGCAGCTCGCGCAATACCTCGCGAGCACCTTCGAAAAGCGCTGAAGGCGTGCCGTTCTCCTTGAAAAAATGGACCCGGTAGCGCGCGGCGATTTGAAGATGCAGATCGGGCTCACTGCCGGGATAGAGCCGATTGACCGCCTCGTGCAGTCCGAGTCCGATGATATCCCGAATCGCAGCCTGGCTCGGGACAGCCAGCTTCAGGTCTTTTACCGCAGCCTCGACACAGGCGATAATGTGGGCCTCTGAATCCATCAGAGTTCCATCCCAATCAAATATTAATAGCTCAAACTTCATCTTATCTCTTAAGTTTATCCAAGAGCTCGACCAGCGCTTGCGGCAGGGGTGCATCGATGCACAACTCATGCGCGTCGCCCGGCCAGCGAAAACTGACCTGATGGGCATGCAGAAAGAGCCGGCGCAGACCGATCTCGCGCATGCCTCTATTGGCGTCATCGTCGCCATACTTGGTATCGCCCAGCACGGGCGATCCCAACCAGGCGCTGTGCACTCGGATCTGATGGGTACGTCCGGTCACCAGTTCCACCTCCACCAGGGTCGCATCCTTGAACCGCTGCAGGCGCTTGAATCGGGTCTCAGCGGGTTTACCCTCGGCATCCACCCTGACCACCCGCTCGCCGCCCTGCAGGGTATTCTTCTTCAAGGGCATGTTGACAACTTGCACCCCTTTGCGCCAGCTCCCCGCCAGCAGCGCCAGATACCGCTTATCGACCCGGTTTTCGCGGATGAGTTCATGCAACACGCGCAGCGTGCTGCGACGCTTGCTGATCATCAGGCAGCCGGAGGTTTCTCGATCCAGGCGATGCACCAGCTCCAACTGGGTTTCATCGGGCCGCATAAGTCGCAGCGTCTCGATTATGCCGCTGCTCAAACCGCTGCCGCCATGCACCGCAAGACCGGAGGGCTTGTTCAATACCAACAGCCGCTCATCCTCGAAAACCACGGCCTGCTCAAGGGTGGTGCGCAGCTGCTCTGAGGGCCGGGGTGTCGCCTCGGATCTTTCTATATGTACCGGAGGTATGCGAATCAGATCGCCCCCCTGAAGCTTGTAGGCCGCTTTGACCCTGCCCTTGTTGACTCTGACCTCTCCCTTTCTCAGGATACGATAGATGTAACTCCTCGGCACCCCTTTCAGAAGTCGCATCAGATAGTTGTCGATTCGCTGTCCGACATATTCCGCGGCCACCTCAACGAACCGAACTGATGGAGAATTCTTTTTTGATTCTGACATTTAGCGCCGATCTATTTATATTAATCGATTGATGTTCGTGTTGAAGGTTGCTATATTCTTCAACAGTTTTTCAGGTACCGGCCGGTGGCAAACCACAAAAGCCGGTGCCCGCGCGGTTTCTTAACCGCCTGCAGCCGACAAAAATCCTTTAGGCGCAAGCGGTTATCCAGCCAAGCGCACAGGTGCCCTTAGGATATCCGGCTCTTAATCTGAATCCTCAGCGCCATAGCATGAATGGAGTGTGCGCCCCGATCGGGCGCAGACCCCGGGAATTGATGCCGGGCCGACCATCTCGGCCATGTCGCACTCCCGATGCTTTAGGCGTCATATTTTCAGTTCGATCAGCAGCCGATTCCAAGCGGCGGACTTTAACAGTTTTTCAGCCATCCGAGCTAGTTCTCTAGCCTGGAATCGAACGCGATTCCGTGGGTTTGCGCAGTGATGCTCTCCTTCAAAGTGAGCAGGCAATGCTATTGTCTGCCCCGGTATGGGAGCCCAGACCGCGCATCCGGGCAGTGGCGCCGGACGGCTATACGGACACACAATAATGAAGCGTATGTTAATCAACGCAACTCAACCTGAAGAGTTGCGTGTTGCCATCGTTGATGGCCAGAAACTATTCAATCTCGACATTGAAGTCCCCGGTCGGGAACAGAAGAAGGCCAATATCTACAAGGGTCGCATCACCCGCGTCGAACCCAGCCTCGAAGCCGCCTTTGTCGACTACGGATCGGAGCGTCACGGTTTCCTACCCCTCAAAGAGATCGCCAGAGTCTATTTCTCGGACAAGGCCCGGGCCTCCTCCGGCAGGGTAAATATCCAGGACGCCATCAAAGAGGGCCAAGAGGTCATCATCCAGGTCGAAAAAGAGGAGCGTGGAAACAAGGGGGCCGCCCTGACCACGTTCATCTCGCTGGCGGGCCGCTATCTGGTGTTGATGCCCAACAATCCCCGCGCCGGCGGCGTCTCCCGCAGAATCGAGGGCCAGGACCGCACTGAGCTGCGTGAAGCCATGAGCGAGCTGCAGATCCCGGATGACATGGGGCTGATCGTGCGCACCGCCGGGGTCGGCAAAAACAGCGAGGAGCTGCAGTGGGATCTGGATTACCTGATTCAGCTTTGGCAGGCGATCGAACACTCCGCGGAGAAACCCGCGCCTTTCCTGATCTATCAGGAGAGCAACGTAATCATACGTTCGATCAGGGACTATCTGCGTGCCGACATCGGCGAAATCGTCATCGACGACAGGGAGATCTTCAATCAGGCCGAACGCTTCATCAACCAGGTGATGCCCCAATACGGCCAGAAGCTGCGTCACTACGACGACGAGGTTCCCCTCTTTAGCCGCTACCAGATCGAGAGTCAGATCGAGTCGGCCTTCCAGCGTGAAGTCAGCCTGCCCTCGGGCGGCGCCATCGTCATCGATCATACCGAGGCACTGACCTCCATCGATATCAACTCCGCCCGTGCCACCAAAGGCGCGGACATCGAGGAGACCGCCTTGAACACCAACATGGAGGCGGCGGATGAGATCGCGCGCCAGCTGCGCTTGCGCGACCTGGGTGGGCTTTTCGTCATCGATTTTATCGATATGACCCCTTCGCGGAATCAGCGTGAGGTAGAGAACCGACTCAAGGAGGCCCTGAAACAGGATCGCGCCCGGGTGCAGATCGGCAGGATCTCGCGTTTCGGCCTCCTGGAGATGTCACGGCAACGCCTGCGCCCCTCTTTGGGCGAGGCCAGCGAACAGGCCTGTCCCCGCTGCAAGGGACATGGCACCATCCGGGGCGTGGAATCGCTCTCCCTCTCTGTGCTGCGCATCATCGAAGAAGAGGCGATGAAAGAGAACACCGGCCGCATCGTGGCGCAGCTGCCAGTCGATATGTCCACCTTCCTGCTGAACGAAAAGCGCCAGGCTATTCACGACATCGAGAGACGCCAATCCATCGACGTGGTGCTGGTGCCCAACATCCATCTCGATACACCCAACTTCACCATCGAGCGGGTACGCGTGAGTGAGCTGCCAACGGGTGAAGATGCGATATCGAGTTACAAGATGGTCGACGAGGAGAGCGAGCAGAATGTAATTGAGTTCGCCAAGGCGCGACAGCTGCAAGCAGAGAAACCCGCAGTAAAATCGATCGCCCCCGCAAGCCCGGCCCCACAGAGAACGGAACCGCCCCAGGCGGAGACAGAATCGGCTGAGGGCGGCTTTTTAAAGAAAATTTTCAGCATATTCACCACAAAAGCACCAGAACCGCCCAAAGAGGAAGCACCGAAAAAGGCAACCAAACCACGTCAGGGTTCAGGTCGATCCAAGGCAACTTCCGGGGGTAAGGGGCGTAAGAGTCAGTCCTCCACTGCTCGTGGCAAGGCTGCGGGTGACAGCCGTCGAGGCGAAAAGGGGGATAGGCGTTCTCAGGAATCCGCCTCTACAGGCAAGCGGAAAAGTCAAAAGACATCGAACAAGGCCGGCGACAAAAAGCAAGCGGAGGCTAAAGCTCAGGATAAACCCGGTACTCAGACCGAGAAGGTTGATGGCGAGGCACCAAAGGCCAAGGGATCACGCCGTGGTCGTCGAGGTGGCCGCAGACGCCGTGGAGCTGCTGAAAAAGCAGCCGATCAGTCGGCAATGAACGGTGCCGGCAAGGCGCAAAATCAACCACCCCAAAGTACAGAGACAGGTGAAGCAAAAGCTGAGGCCACCAAGAAGCCCTCTCGGGGTTCACAAGCCAAGCGGGAAGCCAAGTCGGACAGCGAGGCAGAATCAGCGTCAACCGCCCGTAAAAAGAAGCCGGCTGGCGCCAAGACCGTGAAGGATAAGCCGTCTGGGGATACCAAGCAGAAAGCAGAAACGACTTCCAAGCCTGAGCCGGATCAGCCTGCGGTGGAAGCCAAGCAGAAAGCGGAGACGGCTCCCAAGCCCGAGCCGGGCCCGTCTGCCACGGAGGCCAAACAGAAAACGGATACGGCTCCCAAGCCCGAATCGGGCCCGACTGCTGCGGAGACCAAACAGAAAGCGGAAACAGCCCCCAAGCCAAAACCAGCCGCGCCTGCTGTGGAGGCAAAGGAGAAAGCGGATCCGCCTCCCAAGCCCGAGCCGGCTCAATCGACCATGGCTGATGCCAGGCCTGACAACCGGGGAACGGCGAAGAATGAGAAGCAGACGACCGACAATGGTCCCAAACTGGTTCAGGTTGAGACCTCCAAGCCCCAGCAGGAGGCAGCCGGTTCGGTGAAAACAAAACCAAAGGCCGCAAAGCCTGCGCAGAGCGATAGCGTCAAGACGACGGTAACTGTCGAGAAAAAGGTTCAACCACCGCCGAAACTTCAGCAGGTGGAGACCGTTAAACCGACGGATAAGGCGGCAGCAAAACCGACACCGTCTGAGGCCGAAAGGGCTCCCACTAAGCCGGCCAGGGTGGAGAATGCACAGCCGGGCAAGCAACCTGCCGCCGCGGGTGAACCGGAGGGTCCCAAGGCCACTCAGTCCGAGGCCAAGGCAAAGGAGAAGAGCGTCGACAGCGGGAATGGGGATTGATTGTCAGGAGAAGTGGCTGTTGACTATTTTTTCCAGCAAGCCCCGGGAGGCTTCCTCAACCAGGTCGAATACCCGGTCAAAACCCGCGGGACCGCCATAGTAGGGATCGGGCACTTCACGTATCGGTTGTAGGGGTGCATAGTCGAGGAACAGATGCAGCCGTTCCTCCCTGCCCTCCGGACAGAGTTCCAGCAGATCGGCGTAGTTGGATCGATCCATGGCGACGACATAGTCAAACAGTTCGAAATCTTCGGCTGTGACCATCCGCGCACGAAGATCGCTCAGATCAAGTCCACGCTTTAGGGCTGTCTCCCGCGCCCGACGATCCGGCTTGGAACCTGAATGATAATCGATGGTGCCTGCCGAATCGGTTGCGATATAGTCGCTCAATCCCTGCTGCGCCACCATCTCGCGAAAAACCCCCTGTGCGGTGGGTGATCTGCAAATATTACCCATGCAGACAAACAGAATAGAAATCTTGTTATTGTCAGTCATAGAGTTTGCTATAAAACCTCAAGTAAGAAGCTGTTGCGGTGAGTCTCTGAACTCGATATGTTCCTTATTCTACCCTATCCATCACTTTTAACATCAGTTGAAAGGATTGACTTCTTTTACTCACACTTTTTCAGCTGAGCCAACCCAGCAATACCAAACCACCAGACACCACGAGTGCACCGACAAGACGCTGTCGCCAATGTTCCCGTTCACCGAACGCCAGGATCGAAAGCAGCACCGCGAGGACTATTCCGCCATTGGTGAAGGAGACGACGTGAGCCGCGGGTAGTTGGCCCATGGCCCTCACCACCAATGCATAGGCGGTACCGATAAAGAGACCGCCAATGAGGATATAGGCAATCGAGGGTCGCGTTTGCGGCAGCCAGCGATTGGTCTCCACCCGCTGCACCAGGGTAAGCTCCAGGAACGAGGTCGCGTAACCTATGCTGATAAATCCCAGTTGTTCGGCAAATCCCGGAAGGTACTCGACAGCCACTTTATCGCTCAGCGAATAAACACTCGTGGAGAGTGCCGCGAGAATGGTCCAGGGCAAGGCGTGCCTGGTGTCTCCATGCCGTGATGAGGCCGCGAGTATCCACAACCCGATTACACTGATGCTGATCGCTACAAGTTCCCAGATCGAGATAAGCTGCGAAAAGAAGAGCCAGGACCAGAGCAGAATCAGGATTGGGGAGCTGCGTGCCAATGGATAGACCAGGGCCACAGGTGCATAGTGATAGGCGCGCCTCAAGGCAATAAAGTAGAGCGTGTTGGCCACCGATGTGGAGAACAGCGCAGTGACCAGGGGTGGTTGCCAATTGGCATTTTGCAGCAAATGCCAAACGGCGTAGGGACCCAAAATAGTAAGATGCGCGAGCAGCCCCCACCAGAGATAGTTCGCCCGGCTGTCCACATGACGGGCCATCAGGTTCCAGGCCACGTGCATCAGTACGGAAGCACCGATCAGGAGATAGGCGTTATTCAGCATCATGAATACGGAAACACCCTCATACCGTCCCTGGCGACGCTGATATGCGGCGGCAGGCACCTGGGATTTTCCCGCAGCCAGACATCGAGTCCGTGACCGATATGGGTAAGCACCAAGCGTGCCGGCGCTAGCAGTTTGTCGATCTGCAACACATCATCGAGGTTGTTGTGTCCTTTGTTCTCGACACCGGGGGCAAAACTGCAATCGACCACCATAAGATCAAGAGAGCGGTCCGCCAGGTAGGTTGAGGTGGCAATCGGCAACCCCTTGGTGTCGGTCAGGTAGGCAATCTGCCACCTGGCGTCCGAGAACAGATAGCCATAGGTCGGCTTGGAATGATTCAATGGCAGTGGCGTTATCTGCAGATCTCCCAAACGCCTGCTGTCAAATTGTCTCAGCGCGACAAATTCGAGGATCCCGGGATGTTTATAGAGATCCCCGCATCCCTCCGGGTCTGGCGGTGTGTAGACCGGTATGGATTCACCGATACCCCAGCGCAGGTGAAACAGACCCTGTAGATGATCGACATGGAAATGGGTCAGGAATATCGCATCAATCGTACCTGCGGGAAATCTTTCGCAGAGGTTGAGCTGTCCGGCATCCAGCAACAGCCGTTGACCGTCCGACTCCAGCAGGGCACTGGAAGCCGTGCGGCGCAGTCCAGGGTCTTTTGCAGCGGCAGTGCAATGGTTGCAGTCACAGCCATACAGGGGAATACCGGCGGCATCGCCGCTGCCGAGCAGGGTCAGACGCATAGCCGCTCATTCTCGCCACTGATCAATTCGACCAGACAATCCCCCGCCTCGGCCAGGGTACCGTTGTTGCTGATACCCACCAACCGCGGATGGTCTAGGCTACGCTCCAGCAACGCCGCCTGGATCAGCCTTTTTTCGATCTCTTCGCCACTCTCCCGACCGCGGGCCGTCAGTCGATCGCGAAGCCTGTCCGAACTTGCCGAAATCAGCACAGGGATCAGCTGAGGATAGCTGGACTGGGCCACTTCAAGATAGGCGCGCGAGCCGTTGACAACCACATCCAGGCCCATCTCGAGCCATTTATCGATCTCGATGCCTATGCCGTACCAGGTGTCGTGACTGCGCCAGCGCATTGCAAAGCAGCCCATTTGCGCACGGCGGGCAAACTCCCCCCGACTCAAGGCCAGGTGATTTTCACCCCCCGCATCGGCAGGCCGGGTGATATAACGATGGGCAAAGACCAGTTTCCTCTCTGTCGGCATATTCTGCCGTGCATAGGCGATGAGGCTATCCTTACCCACACCGGAAGCACCGATGATATAAAAGAGTTCAGCCATGATCGTAGCGTGCGCGATAGGCCGGTTTGCCGTGCACCCATGCATCGGTGACCTGTGGCAATCCGCCAGGCTCGCCGACTGCGATCAGATCCGCCCTTTTACCCGCTTCGATAACGCCACGATCTTCGAGTTTAGCGGCCTTGGCCGGATTCGCCGTGACCAGGCGTACGGCTGATGGCAGATCCAGATCCGTCTGTCCGGGCAGCGCCATTATCGCCATGATCAATGTGGCGGGTGCATAATCCGCGCAAAGACAGTCCGCCACACCCTCATGGATGGCATCGACAGCCCGCATCGAACCCGACTGACTCTTGCCGCGGATGATGTTTGGTGCCCCTACAATGGTTGACATCCCCGCAGCCTTGGCTGCCCTTGCCGCCTCCAGGCAGATCGGGAACTCGGAGATATCGGCCCCGATGCCGCTCATGGTGGTAATGCGCTCGGCCGAGTCGTCGTCATGGCTTGCCACCGAGATACCGGCTGCATGGGCAGCCAGGGCCAGTTCGTACATGCGCGCATAGGCACCGCTCGCGGCCTCGATCTTGCGCTCGACGATCACCTCCACTTCATCCGCGGTCTTTTTGTAGGTACGAGTCAAATAGTCCCGGTATGCAGCCATGTCTTTGAACTGTCCCTGTCCCGGGGTGTGGTCCATCATCGAGATGAGGTGCATGGACTGCTCGGCCAGCAACTCCTTCAGAATCGGCAGACCGGTTTCATCGGTAATCTCGTATCGGCAATGGACCCGGTTATCCACCAGTCCATGGGGGTGCCAGTCATGAACGGCGCGGGCGATCTCTGCCGCAAAGTGGCTGTTGCGAACACCCAGTTCATCATGGGCAAAGGAGAGCGCATGATAGACGGTGGTGATTCCCGCGGCGGCATTGCGCTTATCCGCCTGCGCGCAGGCAAAGGTCAAGGGAAAGTGCACATTGGGGCGCGGTTCGACCTCCTTTTCCAAGGCATCGCAGTGCAGGTCGACCATCCCCGGCAGAAGCCACTTGCCCTGTAGATCGATCACCTCACTACCGGCGCTGGAGAGAGGATCGATGGCGGTGATCACACCGTCCTCGATCAGGACCGAGGCGTCATACGCGATCTCATCGAACAATACCACCCGTGCATGGGTGAGGCAGGTTTTCATCAGGCAATCTCCTCCAGGGGTGAATCGGTCATGATCGGAGGCTTAAGCTCGACCACCCTATCGGCTACCCTCTTCACCAGCTCGGGCTGATGAAAGATGGCCAGCATGGCGACGCCCTCCTGTTTCAGTTTCTCTATCAGGCCGACCACGAGATCACTGGTCTTGAGGTCGAGACTCGCCGTGGGTTCGTCCAACAGCAGCAGCCGCGGCTTGGCAACCAGGCCCCGCGCCAGGTTGACCCGCTGCCTCTCGCCGCCGGAAAAGGTGGCGGGGGAGATGCCCCACAGGCGTCGCGGCATATTCATCGCGGCCAGCATGTCACGGGCCAGGGCCCTCGCCTCCTCCAGCGGACGGCCGCGTTGAACCAAGGGTTGCGCAACCACATCTTCAGTGGCCTGGCGCGGCAGGAAGCGGAGGAATTGGGTGACAAAAGCGATTTCGTCACGGCGCAGTTGCAATATCCGGTGTTCATCGGCCTTGGCCAGATCGATGTCTCGACCATCCGCGGCGGTATAGTTCAAGCATCCCGCACTCGGCAGGTAGGTGCGATAGATACCCTTTAAAACGGAGGATTTGCCCGCTCCGGTTGGACCGACGAGCGCTGTCAGGCTGCCGCTGAATACCTCGAGGTCCACATTATGGGAGGATGGGATGACCTTCAGCTGTTCATGCAGCACGAATTGCTTGCAGTAGCCCTCCACGCGCAGGATGGCTTGTTCCGTCATCTATATCTCCTCACAAGGCAGAGGCAACCAGGCGTTGCGTGTAGGCATGTTGCGGATCTTCAAGGATCTGGTCGGTGAGACCGGTTTCGATTACCCGACCATATTTCATCACCAGGGTGCGATCAGCCAACAGGCGGATCACGCCAAGGTCATGGGTGACCACGATCATGGCGGTGTGGGATTGCTGCTGGATCTCCAGGATCAGATCGAGAATCGCCGCCTGTACCGAGAGATCGAGGCCGGTTGTAACTTCATCCAGGAACAACAGCGGCGGATTGGTCGCCAATGACTTGGCGATCTGCACCCGCTGCTGCATGCCGCCGGAAAAGTTTTTCGGCATCTCGTCCATGCGCTCGGGCAAAACCTCGGTTCGCGTCAGCAGGCTGACCGCACGTTGGCGAATCCGGTCGTAATTGTCCACATCGGACATCAGCAGGCGTTCGGCGATATTGCCCCCGGCGGAGATCTCGAAGTTCAAACCCTGATGGGGATTCTGGTAGACCATGCCGAAGCGCTGATTGACCAGGCGGCGCTGTTCGGCCTTGTTGAGTTCAAACAGCTTGAACGCTTCCCCCTGATCATAAAAAGTGGCAGTGCCACCAGTCGGTTCCTGGTCGAAGTAGAGACACTTGACCGCGGTGGACTTGCCGGAACCGGACTCGCCCATGATGCCGAGGATCTCGCCGGCGTAGAGATCGAAGGAGACATCATGGGCGGCAACCACGCTGCCGCAATCGGGGCAGATGTTGGAGTCGAAATCGGGACCGGTCTTCAGATAACAAACGGGACAACCCTTGCTGTAGCGCTTGCTGAGATTGCGCACCTTCAGCACCCTATCCATAGATCACCTCCGCTGCTGTCTGCCGTGCCAACTGCTCGTCGCACCAGTCGGCGTCTGAACAGCGGTATACCTGTTCGCCGCTGTTGGAATCGACGTACTCGTCGAGAAAGCTGTTGTCACAGCCACAGCGCGCACAAGCACGGCGCCTGCCCTGTTCGTCAAGGAACGCCTCGACGCGAAAGGGTTTGTCCTCGAAGGCCAGCGGTTCCGCCTTGGTGTAGGGTGGAACGGCGTAGATCTTTTTCTCGCGACCGGCGCCAAGCAACACCAGCGCTTTCGACATATGCAGCTTGGGCACATCCCAGCGCGGGATAGGCGAAGGATCGATAACATAATGGTCGTTGATCCGGGTCGGATAACGGTGAGAGATGGTGATCTCATCGAACTTGACGATATCCTCGTAGAGCTTGACCAGCAGGCGGGAGTAGTCCGCCTCCCCATGCAGCTGCTTGCGCTTCTCTTCCGAGGCCTCCACCACTACCAGGGGATCGGGATAGGGCACCTGCAACACCAGCAACTGATCCTCACGCAGGGGCTTTTCCGGTATGCGGTGGCGGGACTGGATCAGATCCGCCTCCCCGGTGACCCGGGTCGTGCCTACTCCGGGACAGGTCATCTCGATAAATGAGCGCAGGTTGACCGCGTTGACCGAATCGTCCGAGCCCTGATCGATCACCTTGAGGACCTCCCCCGCCCCGATCAGGGCAAGGGTGAGTTGCAGACCGCCGGTGCCGAAGCCGCGCCCCATGGGCATCTCCCTGCTCGAATAGGGCACCTGATATCCGGGTATGGCCACCGCTTTGAGGCTGGTGCGGCGTATCTCCTTCTTGGCGTACTCGTCGAGAAAGCCAAACTGTTGCGCAAGAATCATTCGCTCTGCTCCTGCTATTGCTTCGCCTGGGTGGCGCGCAGGCGGTCCATGTCGGACTGGAAGGTTACGTAGTGCGGCATCTTGTAATGGGTGCAAAACCCCATCGATTCGATACCGTCCACATGGAGCAATACAAACTCCGGATCTTCGGATGGATTCCTCGGTCCATGCTGGATGCCGTTCTGCAGGGAGCGATCGAGTATCGCCATGCTGATCGCCTTGACCTCGTTGTGGCCGAAGCAGGCGCCATAACCAAGGGTGAAGAGCGGCTTGCCGCCCTCCCCGTCGGCCTCGTACATGGCGACCACCTCGCACTCGGTCAGCTCCACCTCGCCCACCTCCATCGGCTGGCCGGTGATCGGATGGGGCAGAAGTACCGGCAGATAGCCGACCCGCAATTCAGCCACGGTGGGGTGCACATCGCCGTAGCCCCGCATGTTTGAATAGGCGATCGCCAGCAGCGATCCCTGTTCGCCGCGGGCCATGGTCGCCAGGGCGGCGGAACGGGACACCGGAAAAATCAACGGCTCGCGGGTGATATCGAAGGGGGACTGCTGACCACGCTGCTCGTCCAGCGGTGCCAACAGGCCATCTTTGCGCAACTGTTCCAGCACCTTTGGAAAGGTGTCGGGTATCTCATCTACATTCAGATTCTTGAACCATTCACCGCTGATGGCGCGAAACTGTTCCGGGGACTCGTTGAGCAGTTCCATGCGCATCAAGCGCAGATGGTAGTCGGTGGTCGCACCGAGCATCTGCCCCCCCGGGATATCCTTGAACGCCGAAGAGATACGCCGGGTGATGCGCATTTTGCGGCTATCGAGCAGCTCGGTCTCCGCCAGTCTCGGTACGGTGGATCGGTATGCGCGCAGGATGAAGGAGGCCTCCAGGCTGTCCCCCTGGGCCTGCTTTATTGCAAGGGATGCCAAGCGCGGGTGATAGACCCCGCCCTCTGAGAGAACCCGGCCATGGAGCAGGCGCAGCTGGTTCTCGATGGTATCGGCCTGCAACGGTCGTGCGCGCGCTCCTTGGCGTGTGCGCAGGTATTCAAGCACCGCCTTGGATCCCTCGATGGCCTGGCCACCGCCCTTGATCGCCACATATGCCATCAGGCCACCTCCACCTTGGTGGTTCTCGGCAGCGCGAGCACCGCCGAATCGTCCACCAGCAGTAGATCGACACCCAGGGGATAACCGCAGACCCACTCCTCACGCCGCCTGATCCAATCAGGATCCAAGCCGGCGATGCTGCAGTCCGCATTGCCGTTGACACCGGGACCCTTGAGACTGAGTTTCAGTTCACCCCTGTGCAGGGAATCGACGTAGATGATCAATGTGGCCGATCGCTCCGGACTTGGCAGGCTGCCCAATTTGGGCTGAAACCGCGCCGCCCTGTTTCCCCTGCAGAGGATGTAATCGGCCTCTCCAGGCGCTGCGGCCGAGGCCTGAAGCAGAGGCCAATCTTCCGCTTCCAGGAGGTCGTCCGGATCAGCCAGCGACACTTCGGCATCAAGCAAGGTAGCCAGCACAGCGAGGCTTGCCAGACCTCCCTGTTGATGCAGAATCGATTTCACCCTTCCGGGATGGGATATGGCGTCGAGCAGAGCGCGATAGTTCTGCTGCTGTACATGCGCTGTCCAGATCGCCGAGACCTCAAGCATCCTCATCTCCCACATCATCGAGCAGGGAGAAATCGACACGGGTTCGCGCCAGGATGGCCTTGCGCTCCCTACTCCGCTGTGCACGCAGCTCGATACCCTCTTCGATTAAGGCTGCAACCTTTTCCCAACCGGGAAGCTGTGCAGCGAGCACCGCATCGCAGAGCGCCATCCGCTCGGCGCGCTCAACCCGATCGTCCATCACCAGGGCGCAGCCCTCGGCAGACTCACCCTGCTCGGTGGTTACCCTCAGCCAGCATGTGGCCAAGGGGAATTCACCGAGATAGAAGGCGTCGCCAAGAGTCGTCTCACGCAGCTTTAGCATTCCCAAACCACTCTGAGGCAGTGCCTTGGGCGTCACCTTCCAACTTCGAGGAAAGCTCTCCGCCAGCCTGGCCAGTGATTGCTCGGGCACAGCGCTCAAGGCACTCACCCACTGTTCTCTTGGTAGTCTGCTCATTTATCCAGATATCTATACATATCTATTGTTGCTGGGACCCAATACATAAGAATTTCAAAGTGTTTTTGTGCGAAGTTTCTGAGAGATCATTTCCAACGCAACCACGGTGATAAAGATCACCAGAAGGATGGTGGAAACATGGCTGTAATCGAACAGGTCCCAACGCCCCTTCAACTCCATGCCTATGCCGCCGGCACCGACGATTCCAAGCACGGTTGCGGTGCGGATATTGCGTTCGAAGATATACTGCACATAGGCGATCCAGGCTGGCAGCACATGGGGAAAGACGGCAAAGCGCAGCACCTTCATGGTGTTGGCGCCGGAGGCGGCCAAGGCGGTTTGCGGGCCTGGCGGGGCGTTCTCTATCTCATCGGCGAAGAACTTGCCCAGTACGCCGCTGGTGTGGATCGCCAGTGCCAACACCCCGGCGATGGGGCCGAAGCCGTACATAAGCACAAGAAACAGGGCGATGATCAGTTCCGGCATGGCGCGGTGAAAACTGAGCCAGCCACGGGCGATGGTGTAGACAATCCTGTGGGGTGTGTAGTTGCGGCTGGAGAGGATTCCCAGCGGCAGCGAGATCATCACCGAAATCGCCGTACCCCAGAAGCCCATCTCGATGGTTTCCCACATCTTGGCCAATACCTTGGTCAGATAACCGATGGGCTCGACAAGAAACTCGGTGGTTTCGGTGGTCCAGGTATCGGTCAGTGCATCGTACTCCTTGTCCTCAGCGACCTCGATGTAGGAGAACAGCGGCGGATTGTCGCGATCGAATCCCTCCAGGCGATTGACAGCGGTGCGATCGGAGATCTGCAGGGGGAAGGCCTTGCTGCCGAAGCGAACCGCACCATCGAGTACTTGCGACTCACCGATACCCGCCATGGAGAGCGCCGCTTTGCCTGTCTCGACAAAGGCCTTGTCCATCTCCGTGTTGTGCGCGGAAATCGACAGCAGGATTATCGCGACGAACAGAATGAAAATGTTCTTTGGGGTAACCGTACGATGAAGCTCCCACTGTTCCCAGGAGCGACCGGGAATATCAGTGCTCATGCGGCCACCTGTTTCAAGTGGTCAGGTTTGGCCAACTCGTACAGCTCCGCCTGGGTAGTTTCATCCATCGCATTGGGATGACCGTCGAAGAAGACCTGCCCCTGGCGCAGGGCAACGATACGGTCGGCAAATTCCAGTGCATACTCCATCTGATGCAGGGTACAGACAACGGTTGCCTCATGTTGTCTCGCGGCGCTCTTGAGACTATCCAGTACACTGCGGCTCATCGCCGGATCCAGACTTGCCACCGGTTCGTCCGCCAGCACCACTTCCGGCTCGGAGTGGAATGCCCTGGCGATGGCAACGCGTTGCTGCTGACCGCCGGATAGGGTTGAAGCGCGTCGATAGAGATGCTTCTCCTCCAATCCCACTTCTTGCAGAAGCTGACAAGCCCTGCGTTGATCCTTCCGAGGAAAGGATTTCAGCAGACTGCGCCAAAACCCGACCTGTGGCAGTCTTCCTGTCAGCACGTTATGCAGTACCGAGAGACGGGGGACCAGATGCAGCTGCTGATGGATCATGCCGACCTTTCTTTGAATCGTGCTGCGGGTTTTACGGCTGAGCTCGACACCGCCGATGACCAGGTGACCGCTGCTCGGAACCACGACTCCGTTGACCATGTTCATGAGGGTTGTTTTGCCGGCTCCGGAGGGACCGAGCAAGACGCAAAACTCCCCCTTTTTTACATGCAGTGAGACATTGTCAACTGCGCGTGTGCCGTCATTGTAGATACGACTTACCGAATTGAATTTCAACATCTCGACACCTCGATAGTTGGTGGCACGGGGTGTGTGAGCACCCCATGCCAGAGACGGCAGTGCCTAGCGCTCCCCGGCCTTGCCGATCATGTCGGCCTTTACCTGTTTGGTCACCGCGGAGAGCTTGCCCAGCGCATCGAAGATCTTCTGGACGTCAAATTGAGTGTCGTAACGATCGACCTTCTTGCCGCCGTAGCCACGGATCTTGGCAGCATCGATCTTGGTGTGAATCTCACTGAAGGCTTGACGCAATGTTGCCTTCTGTTCGGAGGTCAGCCCCTTGTTCATCGCCAGCGGCGGATTGGGTATCGGCTGGGATTTGGCCAACGGCATGAACTTGGCGGGATCGATGGCGCCTTTCTTCACCGCCTTGCCGAAAGAGTTGTAGGAGGCCGCGGCGGCATCCACCTTGCCTTCGGCCAATGCAGCCAAGGAGGCGGAGTGAGAACCGGCGACTATGACCTTTTTGAGATCCTTGACCGGATCAACGTCGCCGGCGATCAACATGGCAACGGGAAAGTTAAAAGAAGAAGTGGAGTTCGGGCTGCCAAAGGCCATGCTTTTGCCCTTCAGATCGGAGATGCTTTTGATACCGCTGTCCTTGGCAACGAAGATGCCGGAGTAATAGGAGGCATCTCCCTTTTTCACATCGACGGCTAGCAGGTCCACGCCACATTTGTCGTTGGCCTGGCCGAATGTCACTGCACCATACCAGGCGATATCAGCCTGGTCGTTGCACATGCCTTCGACGACCGCAGCATAACTCGCTCCGGCACGCAGATCGAAGTGAATCCCGTAGTGTTCGGTAATCCCATTGAACACCGGCGCATAATCGGCCGTGATGTCGTTGGTACCGGTATCGGCCGGTACCATCAATACACGCAGGGGATTCGCTTTGGATCCATCAGGGAGGTTGGCAGCCAGCGCTGCACCGGATAACATAGCTGCGGCGATGCCCGCAGTTACAAGCTTGATCAGTTTCATTACTTTTCCTCGACAGTTAGGTAATGTTGATTAGGGTTTGACGGACAATTGCGTGGCATCGCCTCTAAACCGCGTTACCACATACTCAACCGGTTTCTGGCTATCGATCGCCACATTCACACTTTTGACCCGCAACACCGGCATATGGCGGGGAACGTTCAGCAGAGACGCGTCATCCGATTCGGGGAGCACGGCACTGATCAAACTCTCACTGCGCTGCAATTTCGTGGCGCAGTGTTGTTGCAGAAACGCGTGCAGCGAACCACCGTGGTAGCTTTCCAGCACTTGGGGACAGGCGGTCAAAGGCAGGAAGTGGGAGATCACGCAAAAAGGCCTCCCTTCCACCTCTCTGAGGGTTTCCAGGAATATCACTTCACAACCCTCCGCAAGCTTTAAGCGAGCAGCCACGCCGCCGCTCGCCAGCACAACCTGTTTGCGGATAACCCGGCTGTGCGTGGTTACCCCGAGGGCTTCCAGTGTCTCGGTAAATCGGGTTTGAGGATTGATGGCATAATCGATAGCCGGGGCGAGAACATAGACGCCTTTGCCATGACGGCGTACCACTAAACCTTCAGCCACCAATTCGTCAACGGCCCGGCGCAATGTATGGCGATTGACGTTGAAGCGCTGTGCCAGATCCGCTTCGGTGGGCAGGACATCACCCGCTTCATAAAAGTTCTGTATCTCCTGACGGAGCATCTGGCTGATCTGGCGATAGACCGGCAATGAACCGTCGCCGCGTTGTATATGCCGTACAGACATCTAGATCACCTCGTGGTTACGAGGCGAACGGTACGCGCCAAATGTTACAAACCTGTAGTGGATTAAATTACGGTTCTGTGAAGACCGGCAAGCATCTCCGGCAACTGCATGCAGTGTCTGACTTGAACTCTTGTCCCGATTCTCAGCGATTTGATTTTCTAATTGGCGCCTTCCTTTTCACCTGTCTGCCCTTTTTCACCGGTTTTTCCTCGAGTTCCAACTTCAATACCAGTCTCACGCCTTTGCGTACAACGGTCGCACTTTCGCTGTCGACTGATTCCACCTTCCAATCGTTCTTATTCATACCCTGGGAAACACGGTACAGCTCGTTTGTCTCCAGGTCGCGGATGATCGCAACCTTGTTTTGCGGCATCAGGGCGACACCTTCCAACTTCAAGCGCAGTGGTTTGCTGGCTGTCCGGCCAGCCGCCTTGGGTTCAGGTTCAGCAGGCGGCAGCCTGCCCTCTACAAACAGCGGCCTTTGCGTTATCTCGCTATAGGCCTTTATCGAGATCGGCACAAATCCAACCATTCCATCGCGATTGCCGTTTTCCTTTGAATTAGCCTGATCGGCTGTATGCTCAGCCACGGAAACCGTTGGATTGAAGAGCGACCGCCATTGGAAATAAAGGTTGGCGCCCATAGCACCCATCGCCAACAACAGCAGCAGGGTCAGGCTATTGATGCTGTTTGTCCAGCTGCTCATGAATCACCGCTCTTGAGGTAACCCACCACCAGAAAATCCAGCTCCAACACTCTTATGGCTTCCGTCAGCTGCTGCTTATTCGGCAGTCTCCTGCGTGCAAGATTCCTGCTGCGCAAGGTTATGTTGTCGATGAAGAGATAGGGTTTCTGGGTCTCCAGTTGATGCAGGATCTTGGTAAGGTTCTCCAGTGTACTCTTCATCCTGACGCGTATGGCAACCCCTCGCAGCATTTCGTCCTGAGAAACCTGCACTGTCTGGGTGCTTATGATTTCACCTCGTCCGGCTGAAACGACCTGCTTGATTTTGCGCTGCAGTTCCGCATTGGCCAAGGAGTCGGTCTTGCTTTGCAGGTAGCGCAGGTCTGATTTCTGGTTCAGCTTTAGCTTGTTGAATTCCAGCTGGTATCGATCGTCTTGCACAGCAATACGCCGATAGCGTTGGGTCTGGAACTGCGTATCCTCGATCTGTCCCTCATATCTCTTGTTCATAGACCAGACCGGATAAATCAACAAAATCAACAGCGCAGCCACCAGCAACAACAAAATGCTCCCGGCTAATGCACGTGATTGCCTTGGCGTCAGGGAGGAGAGCATCTAACCCTTACCCTCCTTGTTGCTTACCAGCTCTGCAGATATGTGGAAGCGTTCCGTATTGCTCTTTTTACTTCGGGTAACCGGGGATCTGAAAGTTACATTTTGAAACAGTTTCGATGTCTCCAGGATAGGAATCAGAGAGGCGGATGAGGTCGACTGTCCATGCAGATGAAGCGAATTATCCCTGACCTCGAAGTTGCTGACCCAAGTGTCATTCGGTATCAGCAGGGTAAGTTCCAGCAGGATCTCGAGTACAGATACCGAGTTTAGTTTTTTCTCTTCCAGATAGCTGTTTTCTTGCTTTGCTTTTGTCACCAACTCCCGAAGGGCGGCAACCTGGTTCGCTTTCGACCTGTAGTCATCGAGTTCAATCTCAAGCTGTTTTGCCAATACCGATTTTTGCCATACCGGCAGGATCATGTTTCCGACCAAAAGAGGCAGCATGATTAAAAACAGCATCAGATTGACCAGGCGGTAGCGTTTACGTGGTTTCTCCCGTTTCTCCGGCGGCAGCAGGTTGACCTCGTTCAAATCAGGGTTGATCTCTTCGCAGGGAGAGATGGCGTTGATCCGTACATTGTTCTCCTCCAGCTGTTTCAGCGCCAGAGAGATCTTATCGATGGGTGCCAGAATCAAAGTGATATCCAGGGTGCGATTCTGCTTGTCACGGGCATTGATCACATAGTCGTAATAGACCTGGTCAGCGTTGAACGGGGTCTGTCGGTCCATCTCGAAAGCGAGTACTTCGCGCAGATTCTCTTCCGTCTCCAAGGGTAGCGAAACCTTCTTGAATAGATATTTTTTAGGCTCCAGGCAGAGCCTGATCGCACTGGCTGAGTTGACCACCCTTCGGTGTTCCGCGTCATTGAAATCAATGATCCGAAGATAGTTTTCCGCCACCTCCGCACCGCTCATGCCCTGGTTGACTATGCGCAGCGTCTCGTCCTTGTAGAGCAGTTGCGCTGGCTTGCCGCCACGAAGAAGCGCCCGAACCCTCTCCGGCATCAGCGCAGTGATCTCACCACTCCACCAATACCAGAAATTTTTCAGTTGATATATCAGGGATTGCCTAGCCATCGAAAGATTCTAACGGGTTTTCATGTTCATAACGAATCATGCCAGGAACGAATCGAATAAGGTGAGTCATCCTGGCTTCTGATGTCGATATCAACCAGCAACTGCGTCCTTGCCCCCTGCCTGGAAACCGCCTCAACCCAAACTCGATAGACCGAGGCGGAAGCGTCCCCGCCGCCTTCGTCCATCTCCGGATCCTCGGCGTCAATGTCGCTGTAACCTGGCGGCCCGGAAAGCATGTCACCCGCCTCCAGCTCTCCCTTCAGCAGGGATCTCAGCTCATCCGACACATAGTTATAATCCACAGTTCCTGTATCGGAATAGAGCGTGACAAAGGGGCGCAGCCGGTCGACCTTGGCCGCATCGAAACCCATCACATAGGCAAGTTCATCGATACTCGCCAGATTGCGTCCTGCAGTATCAAAGGCGTAGCCCGCACTTCGATAATCCGGGTCCTCCGCGCCGTTGAGGTGTCGCAAATCGTCCCCGTCCCGCCAATCGATCAACCGATAGGCAAGCGCTTCCTGTTCCTGGAAATCATCGGCTATCAAGGCAAACAGATTGACCAGCTGATCCGCTGTTGTCTTGTTGAGGTCCAGCAATCCCGAAGAGTTGCGAATCGAGATCCTGAGCTCGCCCTGGTCGGATTTGATTTGCTGGACCTGACCGTTACTCCTCCAGCGCTGCTCCGGATCGCTGACCATCAATTCGATAATCGACCGGTTGACGCCACTCTCCGCCAGCAGCCTTGAGCGCAGTGCATCGATTGCGTTCGTCGTGAGCCTGGTTTCCACTTTTGAGTGCGTGGCAAAACTGGCGGCGACGATAGTCAACAGGGCGACCAGCCATAGCACCAGAACTAGGGCAACTCCCTGCTGACCACTGGCTCTCCTCATGGCTATCATCTTCGCGGCCTCACTACCACCGGATAGTCCTGGTGGATACGGAAAAAGCTCTCCCGAATCCCGCCTTCGTCGTCGTCCGGGAGGATTCTCAGTCCGATCAGAGCGGGATAGTGTGCCGAGTTGACCTCCCAGCTATTGTGCCAGTCTGCCCTTTCCTGGTCCCGTTTGTTGCCGAAATAAGAGAACTCCACCGCCTGCAAACCCGACATAAGGACCCGACGGGCGCCGTTTTCAGGCAGGGTCAGAGCCGAGGTTTTCGGATCCATCGGGGCAAAATAGAGTACCAGGCTCGATCCCTGCTGCGGTGTTCTCTCCTCCACCAGAAGATACTCGAAAAGACCGCCGGCACTGTATTGTTGTGGCGATTTCGATATGAACTGAAGCTGACTGGGCTCACCCTTGATGGCCAGAAGGCGCTGGTTCTGATCACGCCATACCAGGGGTACGATATGCTGAACCATGGATGCCACCCTCTTTTGTATCAGGTGCTCATGCAAAATCGCATCACCATGGCTGGTCAGACTTTCCCAGCCTTTAAGATTGACAAAAAGCATGCTCACCGAAGTGGTCATGATGATTGCCAGCAGCAACAACGCAACCATGACCTCCAACAAGGTGAATCCGCTGCTTCGGCGGACCACAGCCGCCGCTTTCCCGTGCGCCACCCCGGTTTCACCGCTTGCCTGTTGTGTTGGGATCGATCGTCTAGGGATTGTCATGAACAAGCCCCATGCGTGTGAACGACAACTCTCTTTCTCCACCCGGTGCCGGCCATACGATCGTGATCGTCTCTTCGACGGGTAACAGCGGTGTCGTCAACTGCTTCTCATTGTCCCATCCACTATGGGGCTGGCGCAGGTAGCGCCAGCTGAATCCCCCCGCTTCGCTCCCCTGTTCGTTCAAGTCGCTGTTCTGTTTATCCGCCGCCATTTGATCAAGCCGCGTCTGCGCAATCTGCACAGCCCTCAGATAGTCCGCAGATACCTGGTGGTTGCGCAGGGTTGTGGCGTTGATTCTGAGGATCACGCTCATGGTCATGCTGAGAATGACAAACGCTACCAGCACCTCGATCAACGACATGCCTTCAGACTTGGAACGGATCACTCGCATTCAACTCATCCGGTTCGACTACCTGGACCCGGCTTGTCAACCAATCCACGGTGATGGCAAATCGCCGACCACCGTTATCGAGGATCAACAACCCGCCACTCGAACTGCCGTCAGGAAAGAATTTGAAAACCAGGATCGGATTATCGTTTATCGAGGTGCTGCTTTCATCCCGGGTAAACTGCAAACCTTGAGGAAGATGCCTGACTTCACCACTGTTGACATGATCGCTTTTGTAGGCGTTGTTCGCTAGATCGAACTCTACCTTCGAGGGCAGGCCGGTAAGGATCGCGGTCTGCTGGACATAACGAATCTCCTGCGCCAGATCCCGCACCGCCGCCTTCAGTTTCAGCGAGGGAAACGCCCTCTCGAACAGCGGCGGGGTCAGCCCGGCGAGCAGCCCCAGCAACAGCAGGACCAACATCAGCTCGATGAGGGTAAATCCCCTGGATGGTGTTCGCCCGAGTCCAGCTTTCGCTCTCATTGCCGCCTCACATCGCAACCAGTGAATTCACACCCAGGATGGCTACCAGGATCGACATCACCACGCCGGCGATAATCAGTCCGAGCACCAGGATCATCACCGGTTCCACCAGGCTCAATGCCCGCTTGATCAGGGTCTGTGTCTCCTGATCGAGGATCTCGGCTGTCTGCATCAGCATCGGCTCCAACTGTCCCGACTCTTCACCCACCCGTATCATCTGCAGTGCAAAGGGCGGAAACTGCCCATGCTCGGTCAGTGGATCGGCAAGCCTTTGACCCGATTTGAGACGGCTCACGACATGATCCATGCCATCGGCGATGACATGATTGCTGATAGTATCCTTCACGATCGCAACCGATCTGAGCAGGGGTACCCCGTTCTCGAGCAGGGTTCCCAGGGTTCGACAGAAACGCGCCGCCTCGACCTGCCTTATAATCGGACCGATGATCGGCAGTCCAAGCAATCTTCCATGCCATCGTTTCGCAGTTGTCCGCCGACCCATCTGCCATTTGAAATAGATAACCAGCAAAAACACCGCCAAGGCCAGGACCCATCCGTAATCCTGAAGAAATCCGGCGATGCTCATGGTTATGCGCGTCGACAGGGGCAGGGCCTGCCCCATGTCGCTGAATAGCTCGCTGAACTGCGGAATCACATAGGTCATCAGAATCAGAATCGATGAAATCGCGACAAACAGCAGGATCGCCGGGTAGATCAGTGCCGATATCAGCGTGCTGCGCACCTCCTTGGCGCGCTCCAGGTGGAGTGCCAGACGTGCCAGGACACTCTCCAGGGCGCCACCGGACTCTCCGGCCCGTACCATCTGGACATAGAAATTGTTGAACAACCCACCCTCTTTGGCCAAGGCATCGGCGAAGGAGTTGCCGCTTTTCAGACTGTCGCGGATACTGGTGAGGTGTTGGCTGAACAGGGTCGATTCACCCGCAATGGTCACCAGGATTGAAAGCGCGCCGTCAAGGGGTTGTCCCGATTTCAGCAGAGTGGAGAGCTCGCGGGTGAAGGAGGCTATCTGTTCCGCGGAGACCGACTTGCGCTGAAAGCTCCTGCGAGGCAGGTGCTTGCCCTTCTGCCGGTTCTCCTTGATCCGGATCGGTACCTGTCCCTTGAGATGGATCTGGTTGACCGCATGATCCCGGCTGACCGCCTGCAGCTCCCCTTCAACCACCTCGCCATCCGAACCCACAGCCTTATAGAGGAACGAGGCCATGCCTAACCCGCATTTCTCATAAACGTCTTATCTTGAGAGGAAATCATCTGTTTACGATTCATGATTTTTCCTGTTAGTAGGGTCCGCCTGACGAGAAATGCGGGTTAGCTCTCCTGAGTGACTCGCAGCACCTCTTCTAGGGTGGTGATACCCTGCATCACCTTTTGCAGGCCATCCTCATACATCGACCGAGCGCCCTCGCTTTTTGCACAGGCGGCCAATGCATTCTTGTCCTTGCCCTGCAGGATCAGTGAGCGTAGACCCTCGGAGAGCTCGATCATCTCGATGATGGCGCTGCGGCCACGATAACCGCTGCCGCTGCAGTGTTCGCAGCCTACGGCTTTAAACAGGGTTGCGGGGCCGGGAAACGGATCGAATCGGGCCGCTATCTCAGGCGCTGGATGGTAGGGTGACTTGCACTCGGGGCAGAGTTTTCTCACCAGGCGTTGGGCGACCACGGCATTCACCGTCGAGGTAAGGAGGAATGCCTCTATGCCCATGTCAAGAAAGCGGGTGATGCTGCCTGCCGCATCGTTGGTATGGAGTGAAGAGAGTACCAGGTGGCCGGTGAGCGCTGACTGCACTGCGATCTGGGCGGTCTCCTGATCACGTATCTCGCCAATCATGATGATGTCCGGGTCCTGTCTCACGATGGAACGCAGCGCTGAACTGAAATCGAGACCGATGCTCGGCTTGACCTGAATCTGATTGACCCCTTCGATGTTGTACTCCACCGGGTCCTCGACGGTGAGTATCTTGTGCTCCGGCCGATTGAGGTAGTTGAGTGCGGCGTAGAGCGAGGTTGTCTTACCGCTGCCGGTGGGTCCGGTCACCACCACGATACCGTGGGGACGGTCGAGTATCTGCAGCAGCCGCGCCTCGATCGTGCGGTCAAAACCGAGGCTGGCAAAATCGAGATTGACATGATCCCGCTGCAACAATCTGAGCACCATGCTCTCGCCGTGCAGGGTCGGTACCGTGGAGACGCGCATATCGAGGGTGGATCCGTGCACCCTGATCTTGAAGCGGCCATCCTGGGGCAGCCGGCGCTCGGCGATGTTGAGGTTTGCCATGATCTTGATGCGTGAAATCAGCGCCGGGGCGAGATTGACCGTGGGTGTCTCGGTCTCACGCAACAGTCCGTCGACCCGGTAACGAACCTTCAGACTGTGTTCAAAAGGCTCGATATGGATATCCGACGCCTTGGTGCTGACCGCCCGCTGGATGATCTGGTTGACCATCTTGATGACGGGTGCTTCACTGGCCAGTTCCTTGAGCTGCTCCACATCATCGAGCAGCAGCTGATGTTCCATGCCCGCGTCATCTTCACCCTCCTCTTTCATCAGATCGCTGAACAGGGCCTGGATCACCTCGTCGATCTCGGAGGCGATACCGACCGCCAGCCTGATCTGCTTGCCGCTGATCAGCTCCAGGGCTTCAATAACGTAGCGATCGGTGGGATCGACCATGATCGCCACCAGGTGATCCTCCTGCTCTTCATAGACCACCAGGCGGTGTTGTTTGAGGAAATTGGTGGAGATGTTCTCACTGATGTGTGAAAGGTCGGGATAGGCCTTTTGTTCGATGACCGGGACCTTGCAGAGGGTTGCCAGGCTGGTGGCAAGATCCCGGTCCGAGATCAGTCCCAGCTGTAACAGAATGGTGCCGATGGACTGATCGCTCTGCTGGGTCTCCTTGAGACGAACCGCGCGTTCGGCATCGACGGCGTTGAGCCGCCCTCCCTCCACCAGGGAGACGCAGAGTGGATACTCGCCGTAGCTAAATGCGCCTGTATCCTCCCCAGGAGAGGGATTCCCCCTGGCAATCTGGCTAATCTCCTGTCTCACACGCATGACCTCTCAGGTGACTGGCCGGACTCTATTTGCTTGGAAAACAAAACAAAAACACTACTGATCGCTCACAACCCAAATTCGAGTCCAGAATGCTAAGTCTATCGCTTACTGGATGCCCGACGCCTTTGAAAGTCGTCATGAAACAGCGTGGCGTCGCGGATCTTTTCTCTCAGTTCCTGAGATATATCGTAGGCCTCTTGTGGGTTGCGTACCACCTTTGGTGTCAATGTCACGATCAACTCTGTACGGCTCACATCCTTGGTGGTGCTGCCAAACAGATTGCCGACGAGGGGAAGATGCATCAGGCCCGGGATCCCCGTTTTGCCGCCCGTGCTGCTTTCGCGGATCAAGCCGCCAAGCACCACAGTCTGACCGTCGTGAACGATCACTGTGCTCTCGATGGTGCGCTGGGAAATGGAGACATTGCCGCCGCCCCCAACTGCGGGAGCGGTACCCGGGGTACTCACCTCCTGGCTGATCTCGAGGGTGACCATCCCCCCTTCATTGATGCGTGGCGTTACCTGCAACAGGGTACCCGTATCACGGAACTGGACTTCGGAGACGATCGGCGCATCGGGATCGGTGGTACTCTGCGCCGAGCGGGTCACGATGGGAATCTGATCGCCGACACGGAATCTCGCCGTTTGATTGTCGATGACCATAATCTGGGGCGCCGACAGAAACTTCACCGACGATTCAGTCTCCAGGATATCGAAGAAGACCTTCAGGTCATTGGCGGTGTTGAACAGCCCAAGGGCAAAACCATCGCCACCCGAAACACTGTCAGGCAGGTTGCCCAATGCTCCCTGATAAGGGCGGCCGCTTCCCGTGGTGCCGTTAAAGAACCAGCGCACGCCATAGCTGAGATTGTCACTGAGTTGCACCTCGGCGATGGTCGCCTCGATGAGTGCCTGTTTGGGTGACACGTCCAGGCGGCTTATGGTTGCCTTGATCTTCTGATAATTCAGCGGGCTCGCCATGACCAAAATGGCATTGTTGTCGGGATCGGCGATGATTGTCGCGGTGGTGTCCAACTCGGCGCGAGAGACCGCTGTGGACAAACCGGCTCTCTTAACGGCGGCACCTGCGGCTGCCGGCTGTTCTTTTGCCAGCGCAGCCTTACTGTCGGCATTGCTGTTTTTCAGATCGATACCGGTGGCAATGGGGGAGCGAACGTTTGAGCGCAACAGGGGATCTTTGCTGCCCAATGGGCCTGAATAGGTCGGCGCGGAGACTTCGTTGCCGAAAATATTTTGCAGGATAGCGGCAATATTCTCTGCTTTGCCATTTTTCAGATGGTACACGTAGAGTCTGCGGTCCAGGGACTTGTCGCTGCCCTGGTCAAACTGGCTCACAAGTCTGCGCACATCTTTGATATACCTGGGCTGTTGGCTGATCACCATCACCGAGTTGAGTCTATCGATGGGGATCAGCTTGATCATCCCCGCCAGGGGAGAGTTTTCGCTTGATCCGATAAGATGCTTTAGCTCTCCGGTAATGGTTTTTGCATCCGTGGCCTTGAGGGGGATCAGTGCAAACGACATTCCGCTGAGCCAATCGACATCAAACATTTCGATGGTGCGCAGCATATTGTTGATCTTCTGGAAGGAACCGGTGATGATCAACAAATTCCTGGCGCTGTCGACACGAATCTGTTCCGATGGCGATGCGACGCTCTCCAAGACCTTCTTCATCTCGGCGGCAGTGATATACTTCAACGGTACTATCTGTACGCCCTGCCCCGCTTTCATTCTCGCCTTGCCCTGGCCAACCGAGGGATTGAGCGCCATATCCTTCAGCTCTGTTGCGGGCAGGATCTTATAGAGCGCGCCGTTTCGCACCATCACTGCGCCGTTCATCTGCAAAATGTTTTCAAGAATCGGTAAAACCGCCTCGGTACTGACCGGGTAGGTGGTATGAATTGTCACGTTACCCTGTACCTTGTCATCGATCAGGTAGTTTTCTCTCAGAATCTCCTCAAAGATGACCTTGACCACTTCGCGCAGATCCACTCCTTCGAAGTTGAGTGTGATATCGCCGCGAGCCGGTTGCGCTGTTTTACTGCTCGTCTGCTGCTGCTTGAGAAACTTCCCGCTTCCCTCGCGCATAAAGAATTCGGGCTCCGCTGCAGTCTGCTCAGAGAGCACCAGTTCCCCATCGCCGTAGGCCTTTGGAGGAGCTGCCTGGTGACTCTCAGCCTGATCGGGAGTTATGATTCTGCTGCTCTTTGCCGGCTGTTCGATTCCGGGTTGCTGGGCACAGGATGCCAACAGTAGAGTGAGCACCAATGGCGACAATCTGGTCAGCAGGTTAAATTGTCTCTTACTCATCAGATTTCCGATAACTCCCAAAGCTCCATAGCCTAGCACTCAGCACGATGCTAACATGGCACCATACAATCACAGCAGATTTAACAAAGTAAAGAGATTGATGGGATGGTGTATTTATTGATGGGGTAATACCATACCTTTGGTGCATATTTACCCTACCTTGCAGTCTACTGTTTCTATCCTCCTCTTGCTCCATTGCTTCTTCAGGCATCAGAAAAATCGAAAACCAGCTATACAATCAATACCTTATCGTACACTTCAGTGCTTGTTTAAAGTCCCGGGGCGGATTCAATCTCTGCCATTGATGCGAACAAACACATGTGTACAACGGGATATAACACGCATTACTCAACCAGGTCTTGGGATAAATTGATTAACCAATTGATTTTTTTAGTACTTTATACCGCATGGATCAGAATTAAAAACTTCTTCGGATGCCATATATTGTGGTTGAAACGGCTTATCACGGCCGGAAAATGAAGATACGAACCCGATGGCCCCAGAGCATGCCTGATGTGTTGCCCTGATTTCAAAACACCCAGACGGACTTCACTTCAATAATGTTGTTATATCTGGGTCTAGTGGTGAATTCTCCACCCGAGAGAATCGTTCTCTCCTTCATCAATTGAAAATAGTCCGGCATGCTATCGTTATACATAGCATTGATCCTGTCACTGGCCAGCACCGCCCGCATACAGAGTCCGCCATCAATCCGCTCATAGTTCAGGCGCAGCGTTCCTGTCATTTGTTGATCGAAACAGATCGCATGCAATATATCTTTGGCCAGACGATAAAAAATCGCCTTGCGTTCCGATGAGATATCCTCCTCCTTGAGGAGGAAGTTGATCTCGATTTCAAGTCCGGTGGCCACGGTATGACATTCCGATACCAATGAATTCAATGCCGACTTGAGACCGAAATCGTCAAGGCTGGGTGGACGCAAATCCATTGCCACCGCCCTGATTTTATGCGCCGCTTGCTGCAACATGGGCACGATCTCATTAGAGATTTGGTTGGTATCGCTCTCTTTCTCCTGCTGACTTATGGACAGAATGTATTTTTCCAGCTGCATTTTGACACCGGAAAGGGTCTGCACCACATCCTCATGCAAGTCAAAGGCAATGCGCTTCTTCTCATCTTCCTGGGCGTTAATCATCTTCGCAGTGAGAAACTCCAGCATCACCTTTTTTTCTCTGGTGATGCGGTGTTGATCTTCGATAATCCGTTCGGAGCGTTTGATGTGCATAAGCAGAAACATATAGAGAGTCAGCATTAACAACAGTGTGGTCATCATGAGGATGATAATTGTCCTCATCGCGTGACTGATATATCCACTGATGTCGTAATAGATCTCCATTACACCCAGTACCGGGGTATTCTCGTTTACCCGTATCGGTACATAGGTCTGCACCAGATTGACATCCCGGTTGTTGGTGTTGAATAGGCTGAAACTGTCTCGATAGTTTAATACTGTTCTCGGATTGCCAGCCAATGCGGATATAAAACCGTCGTTACCCTCTTCTTCTTCGTCGTAGACATCTGATCTGGTAGAGTAAGCTACCCGCCCTGTAGTATCGTACAGCTTGATCCTATCGACATTGGTGTCCCTGATCATTTTCTGCATGGCACGTTCAAGCATCGGTTCGAACGGCATCTCGCCGGGTTTTCTCTTGTTTAGCTTGAGAAGATTCAGGAAGGTTACAAAGTGATCGTTGAGCGCATACTCTGTGGCTATGGTCAGCGATTCGTTACTCGTTTTTGCGGATTCCTGGATGATGCGCGAAGTTTCGTAGCGAAAAAGAAACAGGATGACGAAGGCAATCAAGATGATTGCGACAAAACTAGTGATGCCATAGCGTTTTGCAAGCTGATAGTCGGGGCTGTAGCTGTTGGTATGGCCTTGTTTATAATTATCCACTGCTTCTACCGTCAAAAAAATGCGAAGAGAGCCTGTTCCAAAATCCTGGCGTAAGGGACCATCCAATCTGTCAGATTCCTTAACCCTCCATCAGTATCTACACTTGCGATGTAGTATCCCATGGATTCAAAACAATGATCAGGCGCCGCACTAACCCTTGGATCGGTAGTAGTATAGGGCAGATCATCCATCATGTGTTCGATTTTTTCAAAAAGACTCGCGATCAATATTGTTGTGACACTACTTCACAACATCTCCTGCCGCTTCTGGCTCAATATCAGGTGAAAGCCCGACTCTCTTTCGCACTGCCGTCATCCGGCTCACTGCTGATCTGCAGCATCGATTCCTGAATGGTTGCCCCGAAAGATTGAGTGTGACCAAGGCGCCGGACTTGGATCAGCATGACCTGTATCAGCCCTTCGACAGGAAGCGTCAAAAAAATGATATGGTTTCACTTATGGATTATAAGTGCTTTATTTTTTTATAAAAAATAGAGTTGGGAAGCAAAGGATATCGAATTCTCAAGTTTATTTACAGCCTGGCTGCCCTGCCCAGGATAAAGGAAGAAAATGTTGCTGCACTTCTTGTGGCGGCTTCCCCGGGGCTGATTAATTGTCTTTTTGTGTCATCGTGCGTTACTCTTATATTCGAACCTGGCTTGTGGAATAGACGGTTGAACATTGCATCTCATTCAATCGCACCTATATTCAGATGAAATCGACAATAAAGCTGCAATGCGTTCCAGCATCCGTACCCAATACCTTTCATAGACAGCATTCGGGTGACCATGAATACGGATAAAAAGAAAATCATCATCGCCGAAGATCACAATATTCTGCGAGCCGGGCTCAAGGCACTGCTGACATCCAATCCCCAGTTTGACGTGATTGGAGAAGCCGATAACGGCCGCGATGCAATCCGCCGTGTTATCGAACTAAAACCTGACCTCGTTATCATGGACCTGAACATGCCGGGTCTAAACGGCATGGACGCAATACGTGAAATAAAAGAGCGCCTACCGGAGATAAAAACCCTGGTGCTGACTGTGCACAGCGAGGAAGAGTATGTCTTGGCCAGCCTGAAAGCGGGGGCCAACGGATATGTACTGAAGGACGCCACACAGAACGAGTTAATGACGGCGGCGGAACGTGTATTGAAGGGCAAGACCTATCTGAGTTCCGAAATCACCGACAAGGTGATCAGCAGTTACCTGAACACGAACAACGTAAGCCAGGAACCGATGACGCGCTGGGATACAGTGACCCAGAGAGAGCGGCAGATATTAAAACTCATTGCCGAAGGCCATACCAATAAAAGCATGGCCGAGTATCTTTGCATCAGTGTGAAGACAGTGGAGAAGCATCGAGCGAACCTGATGAAAAAGCTCGATTTGCACAGTGTTTCCGCGTTGACGACTTACGCCCTTGACAAGGGTATTATCAACCGTTGAGCGCAACCTTCTTGAGCGGGAAAGAGACGCTGATCTCCACACCCTGGTCAACCGCCGCTTTTATCTGAAGATTGGCATTCACTGAACTGGCACGCTCGCGCATGCTCATCAAACCAATTCCCAACCTGTCTTTGATTTCGCTGGGATCAAAGCCGATGCCATCATCAAGAACCGAGAGTTCGATGGTATCGTGAGTGCGTGACAGCTTAACCTTGATCAGGGTTGCCTGTGAATACTTCATTGCATTGTTCAGCGATTCCTGAACGATCCTGTAGATGACGCTTTTAAACTCTTCGGGTATATCCGCTTCGTCTATGCTGAAATCAGTAAACACTTCGAATTTGGAGCAGATCCTGGAAATCTGGCGGCACTGCCAGGTAATGGCTGCGAGCACGCCGAGGTCGTCAAGTATCGCGGGACGTATCGAACTGCAAATTGTTCGCACTTCATTCATCGCCAGCTTGACCATGGATGAGAGCGCCTGCAGTGAATCCATGTGTTCTTCCGAAATTCCCCGATCCCCGGCCTGATCATCACAGCCGTCGAGACATCTTTGAATGTGCAGATTCATGCTGGTGAGTAATTGCCCCACCCCGTCATGCAGCTCCCTTGAGATTCTCTTCTTCTCCTCCTCGTCAGCGTTGATGCGATTCGAAGGAAAGTTTGTATTGTCGATGAGATCCGGCATAACCGGAACGAAACCAGATTCGATCAAGGACCTCTTGTCTTTAATCGTTTTGGTTGAATTTGCAGATTTGGTTTTTGGAGAGATAGCTGATACTGAGAGGGTCAGTAGGGATTGCCCCACTAAATCTAAGTCATTCTTTTCCTTCACCAAAGTCATCTCATGCCCCCACATCTCCTGTCATTGACGGCGCTCTCGCCGATGCCCATCCTGAAAGTCCGCAATGTTTAGTTGGTATTATGTGAATCGAATCCCAAAAACGTCTGATTCGTCAGGTTTTATACTGCATTGATTGTGCCATTCATTAATTATTCTTGATATTACATATACTTATTACTGTTTTTTAATGTATTTTATTACTTATAAAAAAATGTCTGTGTAAACTATTCCGACAAATATGCACTTAATTCCTATACCTATATGGGTGAAATGCCCCATATTCCTCTTCCCTGTCGGAAATATTTACATTATTTAACTCGTGCAATGATAAATATGCTTGAAAT
>NATV01000076.1 GCA_003094535.1 gamma proteobacterium symbiont of Ctena orbiculata
CCTGTTTATCGGGCAAATACACTCCGTTTAGTCGTTTTTAGGATTATACTTCTTTTTCCAGTTCAAACGCCTCGTGTAATGCGCGCACGCCCAGCTCTAAATACTTTTCATCGACCACCACGGAAATCTTGATTTCCGATGTGGATATCATTCGGATGTTGATCCCTTCGTTAGCAAGCGCCTCGAACATCTTGCTGGCTATCCCTGCATGGGAGCGCATACCGACACCCACCAGGGAAATCTTGACAATCTTGTCATCCGCGATCACCTCGCGGGCACCCATTTCTTCGGCGGTCTGCTGCAGAATATCCCTGGCGCGATTGAAGTCGACACGATTTACCGTAAACGTGAAATCGGTGAGCCCGGTGTCGTGGGAGATATTCTGAATGATCATGTCGACTTCGATATTCTGGCCAGAGACCGGCCCGATGATCTTATGCGCAACACCCGGTTGATCCGGGACACCGAGTATGGTCAGTTTTGCCTCGTCTCGGTTGAAAGCAATACCGGAAATCTTTGCCTGCTCCATGTTCTCTTCCTCAAAGGTAATCAGTGTGCCGTCGCCCGCTTCGAAGCTGGACAGGACACGTAGGGGAACATTGTATTTGCCTGCGAATTCGACGGCACGAATTTGCAGCACCTTGGAACCGAGACTGGCCATCTCCAGCATCTCCTCAAAGGTGATGCGAGCCAACCGCCTTGCCTTGGGTTCCACTCTGGGATCGGTGGTGTAGACGCCATCGACGTCGGTGTAGATCTGGCACTCGTCAGCCTTGAGCGCGGCTGCCATCGCCACCGCCGTGGTATCCGAGCCGCCACGGCCCAGAGTCGTGATGTGGCCCTGCTCATCCACTCCCTGAAAGCCGGCAACCACAACCACCCGGCCCGCCTCAAGGTCCGCGCGTACACGGGCGGCGTCGATATCACGTATGCGCGCCTTGCTGTAGGCGCTGTCGGTGAGAATATGGACCTGCGCCCCGGTGTAGGAGCGGGCGGGACATCCAAATTTATGCAATGCCATGGAAAGCAGGGCAATCGTGACCTGCTCCCCCGTGGACACCAAGACGTCCATCTCCCTTGGATCGGGGGCCTCATCGATCTCGCCGGCCAGTGCGATCAGGCGGTTGGTTTCACCGGACATTGCAGAGACTACAACGACAACCTGGTCGCCTCTGTCCCTGTAACCTTTTACCTTTTCAGCGACAGCCGTGATACGCTCGATCGAGCCGACAGAGGTGCCGCCGTATTTTTGCACAATCAGTGCCATCTCAATTCAAAACCCTTAATAAACAGTTGAGCCTATAAAAAAGTTGCACATTAAACACCAAAGCCGTCCGCAACGGAACCGTATTGCCCCTGTCGTGACTAGGTCGACACAACTCAGCCTATGCCCATTCGTTCCCTGACCCAGGTCTCGACGACCGCGAGAGCCTGCGGCAGGGCATCGGGATTGCTCCCTCCCGCCTGTGCCATATCGGGGCGACCGCCACCCTTGCCATCGACCTTCTCCGCCGCCAGTTTCACCAGATCTCCCGCCTTCAGCTGCGCGGTTAGATCCTTGGTTACGCCCGCTACCAGCGAAACCTTACCGCCTGCAACGGCCGCCAACAGGATAACCGCTGAGCCAAGCTTGTTCTTTAACTGATCCATGGTCTCGCGCAGCGATTTCGCATCGGCGCCGTCCAATGCCGCCGCCAGAACGTTCACCTCGCCCACCTTGATGGCGCCCGACGCCAGATCACTGCCGGCGGCGCTGGCGAGTTTTCCCTTCAGCTGCTCCAACTCCTTTTCCAATCGACGATTGCGTTCCAGGAGCTGACCCAGTCTATCCTCGATTTCGTCGCGCCCGGACTTGATCATTTCCGCAATCCGCTGCACCCGCTCTTCGTCCGCCTCCATCCACTCGATGGCGCGTTGACCGGTTACCGCCTCGATGCGGCGAACGCCTGCGGCAATACCGCTCTCCGAAGTGATCTTGAACAGACCGATATCGCCCACCGCGTTGACATGGGTTCCGCCGCACAACTCGGTGGAAAAATCGCCCATGCTCAAGACCCGCACCTGATCGGCATACTTCTCCCCAAACAGCGCCATGGCCCCGGAATCCTTGGCCTGATCCAGGGACATGAGTTGCGTATCGACCTGGTGATTGTGTCGAATCTGCCGATTGACCAGCTGTTCAATCATCTGCAGCTGTTCGCGAGTGATGGGTTCGAAGTGGGAGAAATCGAAACGAAGCCGCTCCGCATCGACCAGCGAACCTTTTTGGGTTACATGGGTGCCCAACTCCTGACGCAGGGCTGCATGCAACAGATGGGTCGCCGAGTGGTTGAGTGCGGTGGCTTCGCGGGTATAGGCGTTGACCTGTGCCGTCACCTTGTCGCCCACCGCGAGTGAGCCCTCCTCGAGCTTGCCGATGTGGGCGTAGTGTTCTCCACCCTGTTTCTGGGTATCCTCCACCTCGAACAGCAGTCCCCCTCCCTCGAAGACACCCTGATCGCCCACCTGGCCGCCGGACTCGGCATAGAAGGGCGTGTTATCCAGAAACACCATGCCCGACTCCCCCTGCTGCAGGGTTGGGACCGCCTCGCCATCCCGTAGAATGGCAACGACCTGCCCCTGATCCTCGAGCCGGTCATAGCCGGAAAACGCCGTCTCCCCTTCCAGCTCCAGATCCACGCTTTGCGCCGTCCCGAACTGACTCGCTGCCTGGGCGCGCTCACGCTGTGCCGCCATTGCCGCATCAAAGCCTGACTGGTCGATGGTCAATTCGCGTTCACGGGCAATATCCGCGGTCAGATCCCTGGGAAAACCGTAGGTATCATAGAGCTTGAAGACGATTTCTCCGGGAATGGTCTTGCCATCGAGTTCCGAGATCGTCTCCTCGAGTATCTTCATGCCCTGCTCAAGGGTCTGGGCAAATCGCTCCTCTTCCAGGCGCAGCACCTTTTCAACCTGGGAGCGCTGAGCCGGGAGCTCCGGATAGGCCGCCCCCATCTCGTCACATAGCGCGCCGACGAGTTTGTGGAAGAACGGTTCCTTTACCCCGAGCATATAGCCGTGGCGAATGGCGCGGCGGATAATTCGCCGTAACACGTAACCGCGGCCCTCATTGGATGGCAGGACACCATCGACGATGAGAAAGGCGCAGGAACGAATATGGTCGGCGATGACCCGCAGCGATTTCTCTTCGAGATTGCCGCATCCGGTGAGCTTGGCCGCGGTCTCTATGAGATGGACGAAGAGATCGATCTCGTAGTTGCTGTGAACATCCTGCAGCACGGCAGCCAGGCGCTCCAGCCCCATTCCAGTATCAACAGACGGTTTCGGCAACGCTGTCAGGACGCCATCGCTATCCCGGTTGTATTGCATGAAGACCAGGTTCCAGATCTCGATATAGCGATCGCCATCCTCTTCCGCGGTGCCGGGTGGACCACCCCAGATCCCCTCGCCATGGTCGTAGAAGATCTCCGAGCAGGGGCCGCAGGGGCCGGTATCCCCCATTGACCAGAAGTTGTCGCTCTCATAGCGTTTACCGCCAGGCTTGTCGCCAATCCTTGTAAAACGGCTTTTATCGATGCCGATCTCGTCGAGCCAGATCTGCGCCGCCTCGTCATCCTCCTGGTAGACGGTCACCCACAGCTTATGCGGCGGCAGACCGATGGTTTCGGTAAGAAACCCCCAGGCGAATTTGATGGCATCGCGCTTGAAGTAGTCGCCGAAGCTGAAATTGCCCAACATTTCGAAAAAGGTGTGGTGACGAGCGGTGTAACCCACATTCTCCAGATCGTTGTGCTTTCCACCTGCGCGTACACAGCGCTGGGAACTCGCCGCTCGCTGATAGCCGCGCTTCTCACGACCGAGAAATAGGTCCTTGAACTGCACCATACCGGCGTTGGTGAAGAGCAGGGTCGGATCGTTCTGCGGCACCAGAGGGCTGCTGGCAACCACTTCATGGCCATGTTCGGCAAAATAGTCCAGAAAGGCTTTACGTATATCGGCGCTGGTTTTCATATTGGGGGAAAATTAACCGCGAAAACAAACCGTAAAAGATAGCAGGATCGGAGAAAAAAAGCCCGTTTTGGTTACATCAATCGAGCCTCTTCCAGGCGCTCTCTATTCAGCATGTCCGGCCAACCCTGGAATCGTTCGAGGTGGAGCGCGCAAACCGACATCCCGAACCGATTTGTGGATGCAGGCCAAAGCACCTGGATACCGGCAATTCGGGGATCAATCGAAGAGAAAGTTACGGATCAATTCACTTGGGAAGCCCCGGTATTCGAGAAACCGTGCCTGTTTTGCCAGTGACTTCCGGTCTCTAGCCGGTTCCGTCCCATACTTTGCATCATGGACCTGTTGCAACAGTGAAGGCCACAAATCAACATAGGCCTCTAGCTGACGTTCGATCACCGATTCATCGATTCCGCGCTCGCGCAGCTCGGCCCTGATACGTATCGGACCGCTGCCTCTCTCGGTCCGGCTGGCGATATAGTTATCGGTGTAGCGGTCATCGCTCTGCAGACCGGATCCGGCCAGCTGAGCTATCACGCTTTCGATACCGCTCTCATCGAAACCGCGGGAGCGCAGCTTTAGCTGCAACTCCCGCTGCGAATGCTCCCTTTGGGTCAACAGCCGGATCGCTGCCGCCTCGATCTCCTTGGTATCGTCCCCGTTCAGGCTTCAGCCTCGGCAAGCGCTTCTTCACCCTCCTGAGAGGGCAGCAGCTCGTCGCGGATGCGGGACTCGATCGCCGTGGCGATATCGGGATTCTCCTTGAGAAAGTTGCGCACGTTCTCTTTGCCCTGGCCGATGCGGTCACCGTTGTAGCTGTACCAGGCACCCGACTTGTCGACAATGCCCTGCTGTACGCCCAGTTCGATGATCTCGCCCTCGTGGGAGATGCCCTCGCCATAGAGGATCTCAAACTGCACCTGTTTGAAGGGAGGGGCGACCTTGTTTTTCACAACCTTGACCCGGGTGTCGTTGCCGACCACCTCTTCGCCCTTCTTGATCGCACCGATGCGGCGAATATCGAGACGCACGGATGAATAGAACTTCAGCGCATTGCCGCCGGTGGTGGTTTCGGGATTGCCGAACATCACGCCGATCTTCATACGGATCTGGTTGATGAAGATCACCAGGCAGTTGGTGCGCTTGATATTGGCGGTCAGCTTACGCAGCGCCTGGGACATCAGTCGCGCCTGCAGGCCGACATGGGAATCCCCCATATCGCCTTCGATCTCCGCCTTCGGGGTCAGCGCCGCCACGGAATCGATAACCACCACGTCCACCGCGCCGGAACGCACAAGCATGTCGGTGATCTCCAGGGCCTGCTCGCCGGTATCGGGCTGCGACACAAGCAACTCATCCACATTGACGCCCAACTTCTCGGCATACTGCGGATCGAGTGCATGTTCTGCATCGATGAAGGCGGCGGTGCCTCCCATCTTCTGCGCTTCCGCAACGACCTGCAGGGTCAGCGTGGTCTTGCCTGAAGATTCCGGTCCATAGATCTCCACAACGCGACCTTTCGGCAGTCCGCCGATGCCCAGCGCGATGTCGAGGCTCAGGGAACCGGTAGAGATTGCATCGATGTTGCGAACTGCGCTGGCGTCACCCATCCGCATCACGGATCCCTTACCGAACTGTTTCTCAATCTGCCCCAGGGCGGCGCTTAGTGCTTTGGCACGGTTTTCATCCATTCGGTCAATCCTCATCAGTTGAATTTAAGCTAAACGCCGGGCATCCCTGCCCAGCGCTCGGTCATCAAGGGTTGAAATTATCACATAGCCACAGGCTCACGTCATGAGTCGATGCACGGGGTTTTTCGTCTATTGGCACTCGAGTAATTTCTTAAGAAAAATGGATATTCTCAATGAAATCGAGTTGTTATATTCACCACTTAGAGACGTATTTAAATAGAGCCGAGATTGAGAGGGAGCATTATGAGCCTTCCGCTCTCTCCACAGCAGCCACAGGGCGATCAGGCAGCGGTTTGCGACTGCCCAGCCAAAGGGTGATGCCAAAGGTGATACAGAGAACGATCAAGGAGCCGAAGATCACACCCTCCCACCGGGCCCAGCGCCAGAAGGGTTCCAGATAGAGCCCCCCCAGGGTCGCACCTGCATAGTAGAACATGAGATAGAGCGAAGTGGCGCTGGCGCGGGCGGATCGGGCATGCCCCGTGACCCAACCCGCGGCCAGTGAGTGGGTGAAGAAAAAGCCGCAGGCATTGATGAAAAAACCGGCGACGATCAGAACCAGGTTGGGTGCCAGGGTTAACAGGGTGCCGCTCATAAAGAGCAGGATGCCCACTGCCATTGCCCCGGTTTGCGAACGGTTCCGCACCAGTCGTCCGGAAACAGAGGCGGCCAGGGTGCCGGTCAGGTAGGTGAGAAAGAACAGTCCCAGCCAGCCGGAAGAGAGGCGGTAGGGCGCATCCGCCAGCACATAAGTGATATAGCTGTATTGGTTGACAAAGATAAAGAAGTTGAGTCCGCCGATGAAACAGGCAGCGAGAATCATCGGATTGCGCAGGTGAAGAACGAGATCGGATCCCATCTGGCGGAATCGAAACGGCCTCGGCTGAAAACGCCTTGATGCAGGCAACAGCCAATAGACCAGCAACAGACAGATCAGGTCAAACGCACCGAGGAAAAGGAAGCTGCTCCGCCATCCCCACTCGGCGGCAACCACACCGCTGACCAATCGACCGCTGACACCCCCCAATGAGTTGGCACCGATATAGAGCCCGACCGCCACCAACATAGCCTTGGATTCGAACTCCTCACCCATATAGGCCAAGGCGGCCGCAGGCAGCCCGGCGATCAGGACCCCCTGGATAGATCGCAGAATCAACAGATCTGTGTAGTCCACGGCGAATGCGGTGGCGGTGGTGACCAGACAGAGTAACAGCAGAGTGGTGAGGATAACCGCCCGGCGTCCGATGGCATCGGAGAGCGGGCCGAAAAAGAGCAGGCACACCCCCAGGGAGAGGGTAGCGACGGAGAGACTCAGGGTCGCCTCCAGGGAGTCGATATCGAATGCCTCACGTAGCGCAGGCAGCAGGGGCTGGGTGATATAGAGATTGCTGAAGACCATCACCGAGCCGATGCAGAGTGCCAGGGTGGCGTACCAGAATGGCCTTGTGTTTGACTCAATCATCGATGGTTGAACCCGGATCGGCTGAGGTCTGTTGAGCCTAACTCCTTTCAAGCTATAATGAAAATATATAAAATATATTGATATCATTCGATTTTATTATGGACATACGACATCTGAGATACTTCATGGCCATATGCCAGCACGGCGGTTTCACCGCAGCGGCCCGTCAACTCCATATCGCCCAGCCCGCGATCAGTATCGCCATGCGCAAGCTCGAGGCGGAATTGAACCTCACCCTGCTCCACCGCGGCGAGCGTCAGATCACTCCAACCATCGAAGGTGAAATGCTGCTGGCGCATGCCAAGCGCATACTCGAAATGACAGAGGCCGCCGAGTTGGAGATGGAGGAACTTCGCGGGCTCACCAAGGGAGAGGTGCGCATCGGCATCCCAAGCATGCTGGGCTCCTACTACTTCCCGCCAATTCTGATGGGCTTCAAGCATCGCTATCCGGAGCTACGCCTATCAGTCTATGAAGAGGGCACCCGCCGTCTGCAGGAGATGATACGGGTCGGTGAACTCGACCTCGGGGTGGTGGTGGCGGATGCCCCCCCGGAGGATCTTGAGACCCGTCTGCTGACCCGTGAAGAGATGGTCGCCTGTGTACCCGAGGCTCATCCCCTTGCGCCAAGGGAGAAGCTATCCATGGAGGAGTTTTTCAGCCATGAACTGGTTGTCTTCAAAACCGGCTATTTCCTGCGTGAGTTTATCGATCGCTACAGCCTGAGCCATGAACTGTCGCCGAAAATCGCCTTTGAAACCAACCTGATTCCACTCACCAAGGCGATCGTGCGCCAGGGTTTCGGTATCACCACCTTTCTGCGCATGGTGATAGATCAGGATGCGCAGGAGGACCTGGTGGCCATTCCCTTCGACGAGCCGGTATTCCTCGATCTCTCCCTGGCCTGGAAGAAAGGGGGCTATCTGTCACGGGCAAACCGGGCCTTCGTCGACTATGTCCTGAGCGAGACCGGAAACCAAAGTTCTAGGGTATAAAAATCCACTTCACCCTACATCTATCCCAATAGCTATTGAAAAGAAACCTAAAGGATTGTGAACGAAGCGAACACATCAACTCAAAACTTCTTGAACACACGGGCCATCGAATCGCTTGCCGAGTATAATGACCAACCAGTCACAGGCTAACCAATTCACTAGCGATATGTTCACAGGTATTGTTCAAGGGACGGCTGAGGTTGTCCACATCCTACAGAAAGAGGCATTCCGCACCCATCGGATACGCATGCCGGAGAGTGCATTGGCGGGCCTGGTACCCGGTGCATCCGTGGCGCACAACGGCTGTTGCCTGACCGTGACCCGCATCGCGGGTGATCTCGTCGACTTCGATCTGATGCAGGAGACCCTGAGCGTAACCAATCTTGGGGAGCTCAAGACCGGGGACCGCATCAACTTCGAACGCGCCGCCCGTTTCGGGGACGAAATTGGCGGCCACGCCATGTCCGGTCACATCCTCTGCACCGCCGAGGTGGTGGACATCGTCAGCAGCGAGAACAACTACCAGGTACGATTCCAACTGCCAACCCAGTGGCGCCGCTATATCTTTACCAAGGGCTATATCGGTATCGACGGCATCAGTCTCACCATCGGCCGGGTGGACGATGATCAGTTTGAGGTCAACCTGATTCCAGAAACCCTGCAGCGCACCAACATCGCCAGCCGCAGGATCGGCGACCGGGTGAATCTCGAAATCGACCCGCAGACCCAGGCAATCGTCGACACCGTGACCAATCTGCTGCCGGATCTGCTGCAGCGGCTGGATCTGGAAAACCATTGAACTACGACGCTGTAGGCGCTTCCACACTGCATGCTTGAAAAAGCAAACCGCAAATAAACGCAAATTAAAACCATCCTTCTGTAATGGAAAAAATCCCTCAATAAAAAATCTTGTGAGAAACCGCCACATCGGCAGGTCCATCCATATGAAGTGATTGCAGTGTACAATCACCAGACTATTAGCGTAAATTTGCGGTGATTGGCATCCGTTTGCGGATTGAATGAATGCCAAATTAATTGATGGGATTCACCATATTCATCCAGACAATTCCAGTTTTTAGCAGAGAGGTGCCCCATGCAGATCGAACATTGGGACGAAACAGTCGACGGTGAAATCAGTGAATCGGCCATGCGTGACAAGCTCGAGGCCCTTGGCTATCGTGTCACCCGTTATATCTATCCACCGGGCACCTATTTTCCTCCCCACGAACATGCCGTCGACAAGATAGACGGGGTTCTGTCGGGGCGCTTCAGAATGAGCATGGGTAACCGCTCCGTGATTCTCGAAACCGGTGACACCCTGCATATCCCCAGGGGTGCCGTCCACTCCGCCGAGGTCGTCGGCGAGCAACCCGTAATCAGCCTGGATGCGATCAAAGAGGCGTTTGGCGGAGAATAGTCTGCTGCCATGACAACGCGACTTACAACGGGAACGCTGTGGCAACAACTGTGCTCACGCACCGAGGCGGCCATCGCCAATGGTGCGCTTCACTCCATTGCAACCGATTACCACACCTTGAAACAGGGCGGGATGGAGTTCGTGGTTCGTGTCGCGCTCAACCTTAAACGCAAGGCCCGGGAAAAGCGGAGGCAAACCGCAAAATCATCGGATCTGCCGTTCAACCCTTTCCTGCCTCCGGAAACAGACCTGACGGTTGCCGATATTTCGCCCACCCACCTCTCGGTACTGAACAAATTCAATGTGGTTGAGCATCACCTGCTGATTGTGACCCGGGACTATCAAGACCAGGAACGACTGCTGACCCTCGAGGACTTCGAAGCACTCTGGCTCTGCATGGCGGAATATCCCTCTCTGGGATTCTATAACGGGGGCGAAATGGCTGGAGCCAGTCAACGGCACAAGCACCTGCAGCTGGTTCCCCTACCCCTCTACCGGGGGCAATCCTCAATCCCGTTTGAATCCCTCTTCGCCGCGGCGCCAAGAACGGAGGGGATGCAAAGCCTGAAACGGCTCCCGTTCCTCCACTGCTGGGCTCCGTTGCCGAATAGAATAGCCGATGATCCGTCGACTGCGGCGAAACAGATCCTGTCACTCTATCTGCAGATGCTGGGCGTCGTGGGCATCAAAACAGTGAAACGGCTGCATGGAGAGTATCAAGCGGCGCCCTATAACCTGTTGCTGACAAGGGAGTGGATGCTGCTTGTCCCCCGCTCGCAAGAGTATTGTGAAACCATTTCGGTCAATGCCCTTGGCTATGTGGGATCACTATTCGTCAAGGAGCGCTCCGAGCTGGAAACCCTGACCAGGATCGGACCGATGAACCTGCTGCAGGCTGTGTCGCTGTCTGGAGACAGTTTTGAGTGAGGAGAGCGGCAATGAGATTCGGGTGCGCCATTACTGATTTGTAATAAATCCTTCGATGATCCTGAGCTTCTGCTCCCGGTTCATCTGCTTAATCTCATATTCACGGCGTAGCGCCTCTCCATGAGAGTTCACGGCTTCGGCAAAAACCAGTTCAACGGGAGCACGCCCCCGGGTATATTTTGCACCGCTGCCGCTGTTGTGCTCAGCCACTCGCCTGACAACATCCTTCGCAATACCCGTATAGATTGTTCGGTCGGCACAGCGAACCATGTATACATGCCAGAAATGGGGGTCATTGCTCGGTTTCATTGCATAAGTTTTAGCCAGATTCGGCTGGCAAATGCAAATCTTGTAGAAAAAAGACTACTTTTCCATAGTGGATACCGGGGTAAACCACTATCTTTTTCACCATTTTCTGGACTTTACACAGCATTGTTATAAGAATAACAATGCTCCAAGCCAATAATACGTCCATAAGAGACACTGGCACTTTAGCGACTTGTTGTACCAACCTAACATGAGAAACCGGGCTTTACCGCCTAAACAACAACAGGTTAGAACCACATTCACCCCCATCTGGAGGATATAATGATTGGTAACACCAAAAAGTGGATAGGAGTGGCCGGCACAATCACTGTCCTAGCCGGTCAGTTTCTGATCTCCCCCGCAATCTTCGCCGCCGGAGGCAATGCCATTGAAGAGGGAAAGAAGATTGCCTTTGACCGAAAAAAAGGGAATTGCCTTGCCTGTCACAACATCATCAACGCTCCATCGCCGGGCAACATCGCACCTGCACTGGTGGCGATGAAAGCCCGCTACGCATCAAAGGAAGAACTGCGCATGCAGATTTGGGATGCAACCATCAAGAATCCTGAATCGGCCATGCCGCCATTCGGCAAACACGGCATCCTCTCCGAAGCTGATTTGGAAAAAGTCATCGAATATGTCTGGACACTCTGAGAGTGAACCGACACCCGTATCTGACAGCAACTCCTTTGAGGATAGAAAGATCATGAAACAACTATTTCGTCACTTAACCTTGATGGTTATAACCTGCGGCTTTATCACCGCAGCGCAGGCAACGACCCCTGAAGAGGATCTAAAGGCCTTCCAGAACTTCTATAAAAAGCGTTTTCCCAATGTAGAGTATCTCGATTACGTCAACGGCGCCTATGCCATCGATCCGGTGGGACGGGAAAACTGGGAGGCCATCGAAGAGTTTCCACCCTATGAACCCTTCATCGATGAAGGACAGGCGATTTGGGAAAAGCCCTTCGCCAACGGCAAGAGCTTCAAGGACTGCTTTCCGGACGGCCCCGCCCTTGGCTCCAAGTATCCGAGCTGGGACAAGGAGAAAGGCATGGTCATGACCCTGCCCCTGGCGCTCAACAACTGCCTCGAGGCAAACGGGGAAAAGCCCATGAAATATAAGAAAGGGCCGATCAACGACATCCTCTCCTATATCGCCTTCGAATCACGGGGTCAGATCACCAATGTGGTGATTCCCAGTGATGATCCGCGGGCGCTCGAAGCCTATGAGGACGGTAAAAAATTCTACTATACCCGTCGCGGGCAGCTCAATTTTGCCTGTGCTCACTGCCATCTGCAAAATGCCGGTATGATTCTGCGTACCGAGATTCTCAGCCCCGCGCTTGGGCATACCACCCACTTCCCCGTCTATCGTTCCAAATGGGGAACCGTGGGCACACTGCATCGCCGCTTTACCGGCTGCAACAAGCAGGTTCGCGCCAAGCCCTTCAAGGCACATGGCGAGGAGTATCGTAATCTCGAATACTTCCTCACCTACATGAGCAATGGCCTGCCGATGAATGGTCCTGGTGCCAGAAAGTAGAAACTTCAACCAGCCAACGATAAAAGATTTATGCAATCGGAGTGAAAGCGATGCAAAAGAAATCAGTACTCATTTCAAGCCTGCTGGCCTGGATGTTAAGTTCCAGCCTGGCAACCACGGCCGTGGCGGATGAAGTCTCGGCCGAAAAGGTAAAAAAATTGATTGAAGCCGCGGATGAAGCCAGAAAACAGGCGGCCAGTGTTGGCGGCGAATGGCGTGATACCAGTAAAATGATTAAGAAGGCGAAAGGACTACTGGAGAAAGGTGACTTTGTGGCGGCCGCCAAGCTTGCCAACAAGGCAGCCAAACAGGGACATTTGGGGTATGAACAGGCAATGTCCCAGAAAGAGCTGAAAATGCCTTCTTACATACACTACGAATAATGGCTAACGCCTGGAGGAAGACAGAATGAAGTTTGTAAAAGCACTCATGCTTAGCGCACTTGTCAGTGGCGTAGCAGTTGCACCCCAGCTCCATGCAATGGAAGGCAATCAGATCACGCCCGGACTGCAGTCCGTCGAGGTGACTCACGGTGGAGAGAAGGTGATTATCAGCCGCGCATCCGACAAAACTGCGAAAATCCCGGGTACCTTCGCCAAGGTCGCGCGTCATTGTCCCCCGTTCTGCATCCAGCCCGCGACTGTCGCCGCCGGCGTCGAGACCGTGGGTGAACTGGAGGTTCTCGGTTATCTGAAGAGAATCGGCGACGGCGATCGCAAGGTCATGGTCATCGATTCCCGTACCCCGGACTGGATCATCCGCGGCACCATTCCCGGCTCGGTGAATATCCCATGGAACAAGATCAACGTGGACCTTGAGGGCACCTTCGAGATTGCCGCGGAAGCGGATGGCGTGCATGACATCCTGGTCGACCAACTCGGGGTTCAGGAGGTTGACGGCAATCTCGACTTCCGCAATGCCAAGACCCTGGTTCTCTTCTGCAACGGGATCTGGTGCCCGCAGTCATCATCCAATATCAAAACCCTGATCAAACTGGGATATCCCTCCTACAAGCTAAAATGGTATCGGGGCGGTATGCAGGACTGGGTCAGCCTGGGGCTTACTACAGTCAATCGCTGAGACAAACCCGACATGGCTTGAGATAAAAGGGCTGCCGCAAGGCAGCCTTTTTTATGCAAACCGAGAATGAACGCGAATCACCGCTAAGATACGCAAATTGGATATATCCATGTATCGCGGATTATTGAGCGGCAACCATCCAGTTCCTAATTCCCTATGCGTTCATTCGCGGTTATTAGTAGTTGTTATTTGATCCCGGCTTGCGGTTAACCGATCACCCCGACAGACAAACTGAAACACAAAAAAAGGGTCACCTGCGACAGGTAACCCTATTATTGGTCCGGGCGGGGTGATTCGAACACCCGACCCCTACAACCCCATTGTAGTGCGCTACCAGACTGCGCTACGCCCGGAAAGAGCGGCAATACTAGGCACTTGAGCGGCTTATGTCAATCTGGAAAGGCGCTTTTCAACGAATGCCGCCAGTGAGTTAATCTGTGTTTTGAAGTCCGCAAATGAACGCGAATCGTAAATAAGTCGATCGTCTCCGCAACAGCTGGCTAGCATGAACCCAAATACTTGCTTTTATTAGCGTTTATTTGCGGAACAATAAGCTATCGCTTCAGGATTTGCAGCACCTCTTCCAGTTCACTGCGTATCTGCTTGATGATCTGCTGGCTTTGTTGCTGATCTTCCTTAGCGGTATCGCCGGAGAGTTGTTGGCGGGCGCCACCGATGGTAAATCCCTGTTCATAGAGGAGACTGCGTATCTGCCTGATCATAAGAACATCGTGGCGCTGATAGTAGCGTCTGTTACCACGCCGCTTGACGGGCTTAAGCTGCGGAAACTCCTGCTCCCAGTAGCGCAAGACATGGGGTTTGACCTGGCAGAGATCACTTACCTCGCCGATCGTAAAGTAGCGTTTCCCCGGTATTGCGGGTAGATCTAGATTACTGCTGCTCGGATCCAGCATAGGCTTCCACTCGTGCCTTCAACTTTTGACCGGGTCTGAAAGTAACCACGCGGCGTGCGGAGATGGGTATCTCCATTCCTGTCTTGGGATTACGTCCGGGTCTCTGTTTTTTCTCACGCAGATCGAAATTTCCAAAACCGGAAAGTTTCACCTGTCCCCCTCTTTCAAGAGACTGGCGGATCTCCTCGAAGAACATCTCGACCATCTCTTTGGCCTCACGTTTGTTCAAACCAAGCTCATCGAAAAGCCTGGCGGCCATATCTGCTTTTGTTAGTGCCATCTCCGTCTACCCTAGTCTCTGAGTTTTGCGCCAAAATCTTCGGCCAAACGGTTTAAAACCTTAGCGACCACATCCTCCACTTCTTTATCTGTAAGAGTGTGTGATTTTTCCTGTAAAATCAATCCCAATGCGAGACTTTTTCGTCCCGAATCTATGTTTTCCCCAGTATAGACATCAAATAAGATAATGTCTGTAACTATTTTGCCGGATTGGTCACGAATAAGATTCCTAATTGACTCGAAAGTGACCGATTGGTCGACAACAATGGCGATATCCCGGCGGATCGAGGGAAATTTCGACAGGGTTTCAAAAGCGGGAAGACTGCCCTGGGCCACCTTGTCCAGCTTGATTTCGAAAACAAGGGCGGGATCGTTGAGATCGAGCTTTTTTTCGATTTGCGGATGCAGCATCCCAATCAGACCGATATTTTCCCCGGCCAGGCTGATCGCTGCAGACTGACCAGGATGAAGCGCCGCGTGTTCGGCAGTGGTGAAAGTGAACGCTTCCCGCCGACCGCTGAGTGACAACAGGGCCTCCACGTCGGCCTTCAGATCATAGAAATCGGCCGCTCGACTCGCGCCGCCCCACTGCTCCGGGAAGCGATCCCCGGTAACCAGGCCGGCCAAAACCGGTTCCTGGGTGATCTCGCCATCCTCCCTGAAGAAACAGAGACCGGTCTCGAAGATACGCACCCTCTGCTGCTGTCTCGACTGGTTGTAGCGCGCCGTCTGCAGCAAGCCGGGCCAGATCGAGGTCCGCATCACCGACATGTCGGCCGAGATTGGGTTTGCGAGTCGGATGCCGCTCTTTTCTGGATCGATCAAGGCCTCTATCTCGGGACTGACGAAACTGTAGGTGATGACCTCCTGGTAGTCGCGGCCCACCAGCAGCATCCGGGCCCGATTCAGATCGAAATCGGTTTCGGGACGTTCACGCATCTCCATTGCCGAGAGTCCTCGATGGGCGGGTATCCGCGCATAGCCATAAATGCGTCCAATCTCTTCGATCAGATCCTCTTCAATGGCGATATCGAATCGGCTGCTTGGAGCCCTCACCTGCCAGCCCTGCTCAGTCTTGTTCACCGCCATCTCGAGCCGGATGAGAATATCGTTCACCTCGTCGCCATCGATTTCAACCCCCAGAACTTTGTTGACCCGTTCAGCCCTCAATTCGATAAGCGGCCGCGGCTCGATCCGCTGCTCATTGCAGGCTTCCACTATGGGACCTGGGCGGCCGCCCGCGATCTCGATCAGCAGGGCAGTGGCACGTTCCATCGCCATGGCCTGAAGCTGCGGATCGACACCACGCTCAAAGCGGTGGGATGAATCGGTATGAAGGCCATAGCTTCTGGCCTTGCCGCTGATCGCAGTGGGTGCGAAAAAAGCGCTCTCCAGGAGAATGTGCCGGGTGGTATCATTTACCGCCGAGGCCTCGCCGCCCATAATGCCTGCCAATGCCACGGGTTGATCGGCATCCGCAATGACCAGGGTCTCAGTATCCAGGTCAACCTCCTGGCCGCCGATCAGAATCAGCTTTTCACCCGCCTGTGCCATACGCACGCGAATCTTTTCGCTGATCCGCTCCAGGTCGAAGCCATGCATCGGCTGACCCAGTTCCAGCAGCACGTAGTTGGTTACGTCCACCACTGGGCCCAGGCTGCGGATATCGCTGCGGCGCAGTCGCTCCTGCATCCACAGCGGGGTCTGCGCATTGACGTCAACATCGCGCACCACCCGGCATAGATAGCGGGGACAGGCCTCGTCGGCCTCCAGATCAACCTCGACCCGGTCATCGATGGCGGCCTCAACCGCATCTATCGCCGGTGGTTTCACCTGACAGCGGTTGATCACACCCACTTCCCTGGCGATGCCCGCAATGCCGAGGCAGTCGCCCCGGTCGGGGGTCAGATCGACATCGATGGCGCTGTCCTCGAGCTTCAGATATTGCCGGAAATCCTCACCGACGGGCGCATCCTCCGGCAGCGGCATGATGCCGTCCGAGCTCTCGGCCAGACCCAGCTCGCTGGCGGAACAGATCATGCCGGAGGACTCCACGCCGCGTAACTTCGCCTTCTTGATCTTGAAATCTCCGGGAAGCAGGGCTCCGACAGTGGCGACCGGGACACGCATGCCTGCGGCTACGTTCGTCGCACCACAGACAATCTGCAGCGGTTCACCGCCGTCGACATTTACCCTGCAGACACTGAGCTTGTCGGCATCGGGATGCTGTTCACGGCTCAGCACCTCGCCGACGACAACTCCATTGAAGGCGGCGGCTACAGATTCCACGGAGTCGACCTCGAGACCGGCCATGCTCAACTGATCGGCCAACTCCTGGGTGGTCACCGTCGGATCCACCCATTCGCGCAACCAGGATTCACTGAATTTCATGACGCTCTACCCTCCCTATGCAAACTGTTTCAGAAAGCGCAGATCGTTTTCAAAGAACAAGCGCAGATCATTGACCCCGTAACGCAGCATGGTGAGCCGCTCGACCCCCATGCCGAAGGCGTAACCGGTATAGACTTCACTGTCGATGCCGACATGCCTGAACACTTCCGGGTGGATCATGCCGCAGCCCAGCACCTCTAGCCACCCGGTCTGGCTGCATACCCGACAACCTTCGCCGTCGCACATCACACACTCGATATCGACCTCGGCGGAGGGCTCGGTGAAGGGAAAGTAAGAGGGACGAAAACGCAGCTTCAACTCACGCTCGAAAAAGCTGCTGAGAAAGTCGTAGAGCACACCCTTGAGATCGGCGAACGAGACATCCCGGTCGACCATGAAACCCTCTACCTGGTGAAACATCGGAGTATGGGTAAGATCCGAATCGCAGCGGTAGACCCGGCCCGGGGCGATGATCTTCAGCGGCGGTTCTCCCCGTTCCATGGTACGGATCTGTACCGGCGAGGTATGGGTGCGCAACAGCAGGTGGGCATCAAAATAGAAGGTATCATGCATTGCCCGGGCGGGATGGTGCTCAGGAATGTTGAGGGCCTCGAAGTTGTGGTAATCATCCTCGATCTCGGGGCCCTCAACCGTTTCGAAGCCGACATGCTCGAACATTCTCTCGATACGCTCCAGGGTGCGCGTCACCGGATGCAGTCCGCCGCGCTGCAATCCCCTTCCCGGCAGGGTAACATCGATCTTTTCAGCGGCGAGCCGTTGGCTCAGCGCCTGGCTTTCCAGATCGCTCTTGCGCGCCTCTATGGCCTGCTGCAGGGATTGCTTGGCCTTGTTGATCGCCTGTCCCGCCAAGGGGCGCTGTTCCGGTGGCAACTTCCCTAGCTGTTTCAGCTGCGCGGTCAACTCGCCGTTTTTTCCCAGGTAGCCAACCCGCACCTCGTCGAGCTGGGAAAGGCTCTGTGCAGCGGCGATTGCGCTCTCTGCCGCTTCGGTCAGGCTGTCTAAGTTCAAACTGGAATCATCCATCAACAAACCCCAAAAAAATATAGTTTTGCAAAGCAAAAAAGGGAAAAGCCCCAAGGCCTTTCCCTTTTCTGTGGTCACATTTCGGTCGGGTTCAACCCGGCCTCACGACATGCACTTAGCTGGAAAGAGCGGCCTTGGCCTGTTCCGCCAGCACACTAAATGCGGTTTTGTCGTTGACAGCCAGATCGGCCAGCATCTTGCGATCGACCTCGATATTGGCCATGTGCAGGCCGTTTATCATGCGGCTGTAGGAGAGACCGTTTTCCCGTGCACCCGCATTGATACGGGCAATCCAGAGGGTGCGAAACTGGCGCTTTTTCTGACGGCGGTCACGGTAGGCGTATTGCCCTGCCTTGATTACCGCCTGCTTGGCGACACGGTAGACCTTGCTGCGGGCACCATAATAACCCTTTGCTTCTTCAAGCACCTTTTTGTGACGGGCGCGTGCTTGTACACCACGTTTTACTCTTGGCATTTTTCAGATCCGATTCTTGGTAGTCAGGCGTAAGGCATCATGCGACGGGCAATGGCCGCATCCGCTTTTGCGATGGTATTGGGGGCACGCAACTGGCGTTTCCGCTTGGTGCTCTTCTTCGTCAGGATATGGCGACGATGGGAGCAGTTGCGTTTGAATGAACCGGATGAGGTGCGCTTAAAACGCTTCGCCGCACCACGATTTGTCTTGATTTTGGGCATTGTATCTAAACTCCGCTATTTGGGCGTTACAAGACGCCGTTACAGTTACTTTTTCTTGGGACTCAGCACCATCACCATCTGGCGGCCCTCCATGATCGGTTTCTGCTCGATCTGGCCGTAGTCGGCAAGATCCCGCTCCACCCGTTCAAGGAGTTCCAGGCCCAGCTCGCGATGGGCGTGCTCTCGACCGCGGAAACGCATGGTCACCTTGGTCTTGTCCCCGTCTTCAAGGAAACGTATCAGGTTGCGCAGTTTTACCTGATAATCTCCTTCACCCGTCCCTGGCCTGAATTTGATCTCTTTGATGTGTACCTGCTTCTGCTTCTTTTTCGCGGCCTGTTTCTGCTTTTTCAATTCGAAAAGAAACTTGCCGTAATCCATGACGCGACAAACAGGGGGTTCCCCATTCGGTACAATCTCTACCAAATCGAGTGCCGCCTCCTGGGCCGCTTCCTGGGCCTTTTCGATCGAGACAACACCTACCTGTTCACCATCAGCCCCTATGAGTCTTACCTCAACGGCTGTTATGTCATCATTAAGACGGTGCTTTTTTACAGCAGCGATAACCGGTTCCTCCAAAAAGTCCAAACCCGAAAAGTAGAAAAGCACCGGATCGACCGATGCTTAACACTCAGCTCACACGTTGCATGACTTCAGATTTCATACGTTCGATAAAAGCATTGACAGGCATGGCGCCCAGATCTTCACCTCCTCGCGTACGAACAGCCACCGTGCCCTCTTCCATCTCCCGGTCACCAATGACCAACAGATAGGGCACCCTCATCAACGTGTGTTCGCGGATTTTAAAGCCAATCTTCTCATTTCTCAAGTCCGATTCGACTCGAAAACCGTTATCTTGCAAGGATTTGAGACATTTTGTCAGATATTCGCTCTGGCGATCGGTGATATTCATCAAAACCGCCTGAACCGGGGCGAGCCAGAGCGGCAGCGCGCCGGCGTAGTGTTCGATCAGAATTCCGATAAAGCGCTCCAGCGAACCGAGGATCGCCCGGTGCAGCATCACCGGCACCTTCTTGCTGTTGTCCTCGGCGATATAACTGGCGCCAAGGCGCTCGGGCATGGAGAAATCGAGCTGGATGGTGCCCAGTTGCCAGATCCTGCCGAGGCAGTCCCGCAGGGAGAACTCGATCTTCGGGCCGTAGAAGGCCCCCTCTCCCGGCTGCAGTTCCCAATCCAAGCCCTGCTGGTTCAGCGCTTGTTCAAGTGCTTTCTCAGCTTTATCCCATACCTCGTCTGACCCAACTCGCTTTTCAGGACGGGTGGATAGTTTGACGAGAACCTCATCGAAACCGAAATCCCGGTAGACCTCCAGCAGCAGGTTATTGAAGGCCTCCACCTCACCGAGTATCTGCTCCTCGCTGCAGAAGATATGGGCATCATCCTGTACGAAGTTGCGCACCCGCATCAGACCATGCAGGGTCCCCGAGGGCTCGTTGCGGTGACAGGAGCCGAACTCCGCCAGGCGCAGGGGCAGGTCCCGGTAGCTCTTCAGGCCGTGGTTGTAGATCTGGATATGGGCCGGGCAGTTCATCGGTTTGATGGCATAGACCCGGTCGTCGGTCTCGGTGATGAAGATATCGTCGCGGAACTTCTCCCAGTGGCCCGACTTCTCCCACAGGGTGCGATCGATCACCTGGGGCGTATGCACTTCCTGGTAGCCATGGGCCTTCAGCTTGTCGCGGATATAGTCTTGAATCGTGAGATAGATGCGCCAGCCCTTGTCGTGCCAGAAGGCCATGCCCGGTGCCTCTTCCTGGGTATGGAACAGGTCCTGGGCCTTGCCGATCTTGCGATGGTCCCGCTTTTCCGCCTCTTCCAGACGATGCAGATAGGCATTGAGCTCCTTCTTGTCGCGCCAGGCCGTGCCGTAAATGCGCTGCAGCATCTCGTTGTTGGAGTCACCCCGCCAATAGGCTCCCGCCACCTTCATCAGCTTGAATCCCTTGCCCAGCATCCCGGTGCTGGGCAGGTGGGGTCCGCGGCAGACATCGAACCAATCGCCCTGGCGGTAGACAGAGACCTCCTCCCCCTCGGGGATGAACTCCCTGATGATCTCGACCTTGTACTTCTCACCGATGGAATCGAATGTCGCTATCGCCTCTTCCCTGTCCCATACCTCCCGCTGCAGCGGCAGGTTGCGCTTGACGATCTCATGCATGCGCTGTTCGATCTTCTTCAGATCATCCGGTGTAAAGGCCTCTTCACGGGCAAAATCGTAATAGAAACCATCCTCGATGGCGGGCCCGATGGTGACCTGGGTGCCGGGATAGAGCTCCTGCACCGCCTGCGCCATGACATGGGCGGCGTCGTGGCGGATCAGCTCCAACGCCTCTTCGTCCCGGCTGGTGACAATGGCGACCTCGCAATCCTGCTCCACAAGATAGGAGGTATCGACAAGACGACCGTCCACACGGCCGACCAGAGCGGCCTTGGCGAGACCGGGGCCGATATCCGCGGCGATCTCATGGACCGTCACCGCTTTATCGAATACACGCTGGGAGCCGTCGGGGAGAGAGATAACTGGCATAGTTTGCTTCCTCATCAGTGGTGGCCCATACGAGAGGCCACATGAAAATAAAAAAAAGCCGCGCCATGAGGCCGGCCAAACGGATTTGATAGGCAAATAGACGGCTTGTGCCGTTCACCACGCCCCGTAGTAAGCCATGTCGATCACATGCCTGGTTTGTTGTCATGAAATCAAGGGCTTATCGAGCAATGCCTGATGCAGGCGAAGTCTATACACACCAGCTCGACAAGTCAAAGCCGGCATACGAAACAGACCAAGCAGATCAATATTTCAACTCAGCTATTGGTGGTGCGGCATGCCGCACCCTACATATCAATTGACCGTAGGGCGCGGCTTACCGCACCATTGTTCTCTAAATAGCGGCAGAACTACGATGTTCCGATCTCCGGTGTTGTGATTTTCTGCTGTTGCATCCAACCACCCATGAGCGATGCTATCGCCAGGGTGTAGACGATCATTGCCCCTGCCGGCAGATCGAATAGCGCGGCCAGCACCAATCCCAACCCATATCCCGTTGCCGCTATCAGATAGCCGAGGAAATCGGCTCCACTATCCTTCTGCCGGACAGCCAATGCGGGAAGAATGAGGGTGGCGAAGACCAGAAAGATCCCAACCAGTTGTACGGAGGCGGTGATAGCGACGGCAAACAGCAGATAAAAAAGTAGTTGCGAGCGTTTGCGCAAAGGCGAGAACCACAGTGCAAGCACGGCTACATAGAGGAGCGCTACTGGAATAATCTGCTGATAGCCGACCCACAGTATCTGACCCACCAGCAGTTCCCTCAGCCGCTCCCCGCCATGGGGATTGGCCGCCAGTAACAGCACGCTGCCGCTGGACGCGAGGATGAAGAGGCAACCGATCAGGGCCTCCTGGATCTCCGGCCAGCGGCTCTCGGTGAGGTGGAGCAGATAGGCCGCGAATACTGCAGCGCTGACCGCGATCAACTGAACCTGCCAGCCTCCGGGTTCCCAATCCAGGGTATGGGCCGCCACCAGACCCATACCCGCAGTCTGTGCCACCGCCAGATCGAGAAAAATGATTCCCCGTTTCAGCACCTGCCGTCCCAGGGGAACATGGGTGGATGCCACCACCAGTCCGGCCAGAAAGGCAGGACCCAGGATTGTGACATCAAGACCCTCCCAACTCACGGTATCACCTCGAGCAGGCGTTTCAGGGTTTCATCGAACAGGGTAAAAAGATCGACGACACCCTCGGCGCCACCTACCGTATAGGGGAGTTCAACGGCGGGTATGCCGGTAATCTGCGACAGGCGCTTGGCTGCCCTTGGACTCTGGTAAGCGGTATAGATGATGGCGAGAGGCGGCTCCTGCTGCAGCCTTTTTTTCAGTTTGACGATATGTCCGGATGACACCGGCAAGCCGGGCTTTGGCTCCAACGATCCTGCCCTGATGATCCCGAGCCAATCGAAGAAATACTCCCAATCCTGGTGATGAACGACCAAGCGCGCACCCACCAGGGGCAGCGCACGCGTTTTCCACCGCTGCAGCGCCTCCTCCCAACTTTGGGAAAACTCATCATGACGCTTGCGATAGTAGTCGGCATTGGTTGGATCAAGGTTTGCCAGACGATCGCTCAGGGCAGTGGCGATGGTCGACAGCCTGCGCGGATCGAGATGAACGTGGGGATTGCCCGAGGCGTGGATATCCCCCATGGAGCGATCCAAGCTGTCGGGAATGCCGAGGCGCTCGATCTGATCCGCCGCCTCGAAATAACCCGGCTGCCCCCGCAGAACCTTAGGATTGCCGGCCTGGCGTTGCAGCATCGGCAACCAGCCGATCTCCAATTCGGCACCGCTGCAGACCAGCAGGTCGGCGCGCCTCACCTTGGCAATGAGGCTCGGCCTCGCCTCGATGCGATGGGGATCCTGATAGGCGGTGGTTGCGGACACCACCTTCACCCGATCACCACCCAGGGTCTCGGCGAGGGATGCCCACTCCGGCTCGCAGGCAAAAACGTTCAACGCGGCAAGACTCGATTTGGTCAGCCCCATTGCCAGTACCAATAGAATAATTCGATAGTTAAGCCTCATCATCCGACCCCTAGAATTTATGTGCGCCATGGGGCCCAAGGCTCATGACAAACTGCAGTGTCAGGATATCGTCCGACTCCTCGTACGAGTCATCTTTGGCATACTGCAACCTCAACCTGCTGTACTCGCTATGGGAGTAGTCGGCCATCAAGGTGACCCGCTCCGGCGTATGGCCCTCGTCATCGAGTCCCGCCTCGGCGAGCACCTCCTCATCCGATCCCTTATTGTCCGCCTCAAGCCAGTCATAGCGAAGTCCGACACGCCAGCGGGGCATGAACTGGTAGACCGCCTGCAGATACCAGCCCTTCTGTTCGCCATCGTAGGTGGTCGCTTCCGGTGAAGCCGAACCATCATCCATAATCACATCACCATCTTCATCGCGGATAAAGTACTCGCCCTGGAGCTTGAAGTTGCGCTCGCTGGCATTACCGCGCGGTGCCCATTTCCATACGAAATCGATGCCGCTGACCCGGCTGTCGCCGCTGAAGGTCGGCACCTCTTCCGCCTCGCCTTCATGGGCATGTCCACCTGAGGTGCGGTTTTCCACATCGGCCCGCCAATGGGAGAGACCCAGCTGCCAGGCGTGACTCACTCCAATATCGCCACCGATCTTGGCGAAGAGAGTGCTCGCGCCCTTGCCGTCATTACTGGCGCCACCGGCGGGGAAGCGTTCGCCCCGCAGCAACTCACCTCCGACCTGCAGATAGATATCGGTGGGGGCAACCCAACCGATCTGCACGCCGTCATCGATCAGCTGTTCGCCAAACAGGCCCCGATAGATCAGGGGTGCATCGACAAAGTCCCAAGCGTGTCCATGCTGCTGATTAAGATAGCCGATAGCGGAAAAGAAGCGGCCGGCCCTGATGCTCAGGCCATTGCCCAGTGCCTGGGTTTCGATAAATGCCTCTTCCAGCTCCACCTCCGTCTCCCCTTCGTGATCTGCAATCGCGGTGGTGAGCTTGCCGTAAAACAGGTCGTCCACGTTAGCGCTGATGGCCAGTTCATTGTGACCGAGATGCAGTCCTTCCTCGCCGCGTCCCGCTTCACCACCGAGCATGAAACCGGGCAGCTCGTATTCAGATTCATTATCGAATGCGCTGTAACGACCATCCAGAATCAGGCTGATTTCAGGATTGAAGGAATCCACCGCAATAGCGTTGGTGGTCAGAGCCAGTGACACAGCAGAGGCAAGAGAAAGCCGTAAAAACATGATGATTCTCCAACAGAGAGTGGAGCGTGCATAGGCGCACCCTCCCTTAATGAAACAGATTGTGTTTTATCTCTGAGTCAGATGGAGAATGGCGGGGCCCGGCTAGAATAGTGGCTTCTCGACCCCTCAATGAAAACCGACGCCGATTGGGAAGGGATGGGGAGGTAATCCCGATTGAGGCTGAGGTATTGGGATAGGGAGACAACACCCTGACCTTGAGCATGTCCCAGCAGACAGATCTCGCAGACCTCATCATGATCGGCATCATGCTGATGATACCGGTGATCTATCCACCCGCCCTGTGCCATGAGAAAGCAGAGGACAAGCAGTGTGCATGGTACTCTTCTCATCTCGACTTTCAATCCTGTATCTTGAGGACGAGTTTTGGCGGCATGGTATTGAGCTCAATGCCAATCGCGAACGGATAGCAAATGTTATAATATAACGTAACATAGTGGAATAAATTTTATCAATCCAGGACAGCGTACGCGTACTCATGGGAAAATCGCGGATATATCTGCTAGCGGCACTGCTGCTTCTCGGCCCTACAGGCACGAGCTTCGGGGCACTGAATGTGGTGGTCAGCCTGAAACCGATCCATTCCCTGGTGGCGGCACTGATGCAGGGTGTGGCGGAACCGAAGCTGTTACTGACCGACGCTCAGTCTCCGCACAGCATGACGTTGAGACCGTCGCAGATGAGAATGCTGACGGATGCTGACCTCATCGTCTGGATCGGCCCTGCCCTGGAACCGTCTCTCTCTCAAGTTCTTCAATCCGATCGATACCGGGCAGCGCTGGTCAGCCTGATCGATGTGCAAGATCTCCATCTGTTGCCTATTCGCGAGCACGAGGCGTGGCAGTCCCATGGCCATGCCCATCACCAAGAGCATACACAACCGGACAGCGCTTCTGAGGCTCCGATCTACGACAGTCATATCTGGCTTTCGCCGGAGAATGCAGTCCGGATGGTTCGCTATCTGACCCGGATTCTGACCGGACTGGATCAATCCCATCGCGAGCAGTACATGGAAAACAGCCGTGCCCTGCTGGCACGGCTGCAGACCTTGGACGATCTGATCCGCGTCAAACTCGAACCGATAAAAAATATCCCTTACGTGGTGTTTCACGACGCATATCAATATTTTGAAGCCCACTATGGACTGAACACGGTGGGCAGTGTCAATATCGATCCGGATCGGCTCTCCGGCCCCCGGCATATCCATCGCCTGCAAGAGACCATTCGGCGCACCAAGGCGCGCTGCCTCTTCAGCGAACCCCAGTTCGAACCGAAGATGGTTCACACCCTGGTGGAGAAGCTCGGGCTGGGGAGCGCCGAGCTGGATCCATTGGGCCAACAGCTGGCAGCCGGCCCCGACAGCTATTTCATCCTGATGAAGGGGCTCTCCGACAACCTGACCGGCTGTCTCTCCAGGGAGATGAATCAGTGAAATCGAACAAACATCCAACAAATTTTCCCAGCGCCGATCATGATCACAGGCGTTGTGTGGCTAGTGCCCTGGACAAGGCTGAGAGTTACTGCGCTGCCCAGGGTGTCCGCCTGACCAAGCTGCGCCACCGCGTGCTGGAACTGATCTGGGCCAGTCATCGACCGGTCGGCGCCTACGACCTGCTGCAGCAGCTGACCCTGGAGGGCCACAAGGCGGCGCCGCCCACGATCTACCGCTCCCTCGACTTCCTCCTCAACAACGGACTGATTCACCGCATCAACTCGCTCAACGCCTACGTCGGCTGTGAGCACCCGGGGCTCGATCATGCGGCACAATTTTTCATCTGCGGCGCCTGCGGCCAGGCCGCCGAACTGGATGATGCCAGGATAGAATCGGCGATCATCGGTCATGCGAAACGCATCGGATTCACCATTGAGCGAAAAACCATCGAGGTCAGCGGCACCTGCGCCAACTGTCAAGATCAGCAGCGTGATCGCCAGGGATGAACGAAAAGATGACACCGCTGCTGGAAGCCAGGGAGATCAGTATCAGACTGCAGGGCCGACAGCTCCTTGAGCGGGTCAGCCTGCAGGTAGGCCAGGGAGAGATCGTCACCCTGATCGGACCCAACGGAGCAGGCAAGACCACCCTGGTACGGATCATCCTCGGCCTGCTGAAGGCCGATCAGGGAGAGGTTGTTGTGAAGCCGGGTGTGCGCATCGGCTATATGCCTCAACAGCTTGCCCTGTCTGAAAACATGCCTTTGCGGGTGGAGCGCTTTTTGTCCCTGGGAGCAGACAGGTCAGCCAGCGATTTTGCAACCATCGTCGATGAGCTGCTTATCGGCAAGCTGCTGCGGCAGCCGATGCAACGGCTCTCCGGCGGCGAGCGCCAGCGTGTCCTGCTGGCCCGGGCACTGATGCGGCGACCCGAGCTTCTGGTCCTCGACGAGCCGGTACAGGGTGTGGATGTCACCGGCCAGGCGGCACTCTACTCGTTGATCACCGAGATACGTGAACGTTTCGGATGCGGGGTACTGATGATCTCCCACGATCTCCATCTGGTGATGGCCACCACGGATCAGGTGCTCTGCCTGAATCAGCACGTCTGCTGCTCAGGGCACCCCGAGAGCGTCAGCCAGCACCCCGCCTATCTCGAACTGTTCGGGGCGCCCGCCAGCGCCAGACTGGCGGTCTACACCCACCATCACGACCATACCCACGACATCCACGGCGATGTGGAAACGGAGTCTGAGGAGCACTCCCATGGATGACTTTCTGCTGCGGGCGCTGATCGCCGGCCTGGGGGTCGCACTGGTGGCGGGACCCCTGGGGGTGTTCGTGGTGTGGCGGCGCATGGCCTATTTCGGCGACACCCTCGCCCATTCAGCCCTGCTCGGGGTCGCCCTCGGTTTTCTCCTCGGCATCAACCTCAATCTCTCGGTGATCCTGCTGGGCATAGTGCTGGCGCTGCTGCTTGTCGCCATGGGCGGCAACCGCCAGCTGTCGCAAGACACCCAACTCGGCATCCTGGCCCACAGCGCGCTCTCCCTGGGTCTGGTGGTGATGGCGTTTCAGACCTCGATCAGGGTCGATCTGATGGGCTATCTGTTCGGCGATATCCTGGCGGTCACCGCCAGCGACCTGCTGTGGGTCTGGGGTGGCGGACTCTGCGTGCTGCTGGCCCTGGGCCTGTTCTGGCAACCCCTCCTCTCGCTGACGGTGCATGAAGAGCTGGCCCAGGTCGAAGGCGTGCCGGTGGCCAGGATGCGGCTGCTCTTCATGCTCCTCATCGCCCTGGTGATCGCGGTCTCGATGAAGATCGTCGGGGTGCTGCTGATCACCTCCATGATGATCATTCCGGCCGCGGCGGCGAGGCGCTTCAGCCGCAGCCCGGAACAGATGGCGCTGATCGCAGCCGGCATCGGCGCCATCGCGGTGGCATTGGGACTGGCCGGTTCCTGGCACTGGGACACCCCCGCCGGACCCTCGGTGGTGGTCGCGGCGGCGCTGCTATTCGCTGCAACACAGCTCGGTGGCAAAACTGGATATCCATGATCCTTCACTGAACTACTGATTTGCTGACTATTTAACAGTACCACTCGAGTCATTGCGACGTTAGCCGTATAGGAAAGTGTCGGCCGCAGGGATGCGGCCGTCAAGCGCCCAGGGATGGGTTTACAGCGTCTTTCCTATACGGCTAACGTCGCAATGACGATCTCAGAAATTGAACCAACACCAACGACTCTAATCGGCTGGCCAATAATCGGTCCCGATCCCATCCCCCAGATCGGCCTCGATGAGGCGGCGTCTCACCTCCAGCAACCTCTCCAACAGCGCCGGCTCTGCCACACCATAGGCCTCCGCGTCGGGCACCCGCTTGACCACCACCCCCAGCAGCTCGGTGATGGCGTTGCCGATGGAGTTCTGACTGATGGTTACGATCAGCTTGTCCGCCTCGTTGCGATAGATGAGCTGCTTGAATGCGGGCTGCCAACGGATGGCATTGGCATACTTGGCATCGACGATGCATTGATCCCTGACCCGCTTCGCCGTGGCGATAAAATCGTTGTTGAAAAGGAGTACGTTCTCCACCTGATCCGGGTAGTAGACATCCTTCGGTATCGGCGCGTTGCGGGTTGAGACCTGGCTGAAGAAGGTTCGATAGAAATCGATGAAGCCCTCGAGAATGGCATCGTACTCATGCCAGAAGCGAATATTCTTCAATGCCTCCACGCCGCCTCTTATCTCCCAGCAGGGCAGCCCCTGGGGATAACCGGTCAGTTGGATGTTCGACGCCTCCGAGCTGATCGGCTTCAACACCTTGAGTTCCAGGGCGCGGTCGAAAAACTCCCGATAGACGTCCCGCATGTAGGACTGGAAAAGGCTGTGCTGCCCCCCGTCCGTGAGATTGGGATTGTCGGTATCCGCCAGCTTCGCCGCCCGCAGCCGCGCCATGGGAAACACCATGAAGTGGTTGTGCAGCATGCGAATACTCGGTACCCCGGGGGAACTCAACGGCCAGGTTGCATCCAGGCTCGCCTCGCCCGCCAGCAGCAGGTGGCTGGCCGGATCGGGATAGAGCTCGTCCATGTAGCCGATGATGATCTGGTTCATGCGGTTCCAGACATGGCGGACGTTTTCCGGCACCTGGGTCCGCCGCACCGGCCGGCCGAGGGGGTCGAGGATCACCTGGGAGGTATTGTAGATGATGGAGGTATCGAACTCGTTGCTGTGGCCGAGGGCCTTGCGATAGAGCAGCAGATGTTCCGGATTGATCAACAGGCCGTTGTTGTGGATCAGGTCGTTGAGGTTTTCCGTGCTGTTGAAAAACTCGTTGGGTTTCATCCCTTCCGGTACGTCCAGCGGTATCGGGCGAAAGGGGTTGATGATCTCGCGGGGTCCGTACTCCATCTAAGAAGCCTCCAGGTGTTGAACTGCATAACGATTCCCGACAGCAACCGTTGTGTATTACCCTAAACAGCAGGCTCGACGAAAACAAGATCATAGAAAATCTTATGGGTCTATTGAGTGATTTTGCGTGAACAGATAATCATTAGTTTTTTCAAAGTTGCTCGTCTATGCTGAATTGCACATAACTGGCTCTAAATCTGTTAACCCTTCATTCAGCAGTGTACGTTATTAAAACAACCACTATTTGTCTGCCCCCGGCAACTGACGGTTGTCTTTCTCCGACGCCCCGACAGCACATCCCTGTGCTGACGGGGCTTACGCGGCAACCTGCCGCTACTGCGAAAGACAACCGTCAGGCGCCTGCCATCGTTCACTTGGTTTTTGGACTAACACTAGGTTTGTCGGATTCAAAACTACAGCTCATTGAGGATGTCTGAGAAGCGTGATCATTATTCTTATGGGAGTCTCAGGCTCCGGCAAGACCACCATCGGAAAAGGCCTGGCGCAGCGCCTGGGATGGCGCTTCATTGAGGGTGACGACTACCACCCGGCAGACAACCGGGAGAAGATGTCGGCCGGCATTCCCCTCGATGACAGGGACCGTCTACCCTGGCTGGATGCACTTCAGCGGGAGATCACGCATGCCATCGAGTCGGGGGAAGACGCGGTCCTCGCCAGCTCAGCCTTGAAACAGCGCTACCGGGAGCAGCTGCGGGTCGATCCTGAACAGGTTCGACTGGTCTATCTCTGCGGGTCCTACGAACTGATCCTGGAGCGGCTGAAACAGCGCATCGACCATTTTATGAAGCCGGAGATGCTGCGCAGCCAGTTCGATGACCTGGAAAGGCCCGCCAACACCCTGGTGATTGACATACACCAGGCTCCCGAATCGATTGTCGATCAGATCATCGACCGGCTAACGCTGCCTGCCACCCGACTGCTGCTGGATGGGCTGATGTTTCCCGAGGCGCCTCGTTGGCGGGACGGCTGGCTTTGGTTCACCGATCAGCATGCCCAACGCATCGTACGGGTCACGCCCCGGGGAAATGCGGAGACTGTCGCCACCCTGGATGACCTGCCGGGGGGGCTTGGCTGGCTGCCGGACGGCCGTCTGCTGGTGGTATCGATGACCCGGCGGCAACTGCTGGTACTCGAAGAGGACGAACTTCAACCCTATGCCGACCTCTCGGATCTCGCCTCATTTCACTGCAACGATATGTTGACCGATGCCCAGGGCCGCTGCTATGTGGGCAATTTTGGCTACGATCTCCATGGCGGCGCGGCGCAGAGCCCCGCCGAGCTGATCCTGGTGAATGGGCAGGGTGAAGCTTCGGTTGTGGCCGACGATATGATCTTTCCCAACGGCTGCGCCCTCACCGCGGACGGTTCCACGCTATTGGTGGCCGAGACGTTTGCCTCGCGTATCACCGCTTTCGATGTGGCAGGTGACGGCGCCCTCTCGAACCGACGTGTTTGGGCCGACTTGGGGGACGCCTATCCGGATGGCATCTGTCTGGATAGGGAGGGACTGCTATGGATCGCCGCACCCAATCAGTCGCTTTTGCTACGGGTGCGCGAGGGCGGAGAGATCGTGCGCAGGATCGAACCCATGGGTGCACCCTACGCCTGCACGCTCGGCGGCGATGCCGGCGATCATCTCTTTATCGCCAGTTCAGAGACCGATGATCCCGAGACGGCGAAACGGCAACAGAGCGGCAGAATTGAGCTATTGAGCATCTAGCCGGCACCGCTATCTCGCCAACGATTCATCCTCGTGCCCGAGAAAGACCGGAATATCCTTACGGTAACGCCGCATCACCAGATTGGCCAAGAGACCTGTCCAGCCGGTCTGATGGCAGGCGCCGAGTCCCTGCCCCGACTCCGCATGAAAATATTCATAGAAGAGATTGAGATGACGCCAGCTCTCCTCGGACTGAAAGGGGCTGTCGCGACGCAGCGCCGGTATATAGCCCTGCTCATCCCGCCGATAGAGATCAACGAGCCGCTCCGAGATCAGCGTTGCAATCTCCTGCAAGGTCAACTTTTCGCCCTGGAGACAGGGCACGGGATAGGTGAATTCGTCACCCAGGAAACGGTGGAACTTCTCCAGCGCCTGTACCAGGGCATAGTTGGTGGGGAGCCATACCGGCCCGCGCCAGTTGGAGTTGCCGCCGAACAGCCCACTCTCGGACTCACCCGGCAGGTAGCGAATCGTGGTCTCGCCTATTCCGGGCAAATAGCCCAGATTCTGATAGTTTTGGTGCAATTTGCTGAGACTGCGCACGCCATAGGGCGAGAGGAACTCATCCTCGCTGAGCAATCGGTTGAGGATTCGGGGCAGCATGTTGTGATCGACCAGCGCCAACAGGTGTTCCCCGCGATCGTTCTCCCAATCGGGGCAGGCACAGACGTAGCTACCCTGAAACAAGCCTTTCTTGTGTTTTTTCAGCATCTCGCGAAAGCGGGGCACATTCGACAGCAGGCGGTGATCGACCACCTCGGTGGCAAACAGGGGGATCAAGCCGACCCAGGAGTAGACATCGATGCGATGGTGCGATCCATCCGGTGTTATCAGCAGATCCTTGAAGAATCCCGTTTCCATGTCCCAGAGTGAAGGGCCGTTCTCGTCGCCGCCGCTGATCGCCTTGGCGATGGCGAGAAACTGCTCATAGCACTGCACGGCAATCGCTTCGTAGTCATTGTCTTCAACCGCCAGCTCCAAGGCAATCATGGTCATGTTAAGGGCAAACATGGCCATCCAGCCGGTGGCATCCGCCTGCTTGAGACTAAACCCCGGTGGCAGGGGTTTGGAACGGTCATAGACCGAGATATTGTCGAGACCGAGGAATCCGCCTTCGAAGAGATTCTGCCCATGCTTGTCCTTGCGGTTGATCCACCAGGCGTAGTTGAGCAGCAGTTTGTGGAACACCCGCTGCAGAAATTTTCTGTCCCCACTCCCCCGCTGCACCCGCTCGGCACGGTAGACCTTGAGGGTGCCCCAGGCGTGGACGGGGGGATTGACATCCTCGAAGGCCCACTCATAGGCTGGGATCTGGCCATTGGGATGGAGATAGTGCTCACCCAAGACAACCTCGATCTGTTGCTTGGCGAACTCCACATCGACCAGGGCCAGCGCCACGCAGTGAAAGGCGAGATCCCAGGCGGCGAACCAGGGGTACTCCCAGGCATCCGGCATCGACAGGACATCCGCCGCGCGGAGATGCCGCCAGCGATGGTTCCTACCCTGTCTGCGTTCCCGGGGTGGGACTGTCTGATCCCCCTCCAGCCAGCGCTGCACATCGAAGTGAAAAAACTGCTTTGTCCAGATCATCCCGGCAAGGGCCTGACGCATGATCCGATGATCCTCCACTCCGCCCTCCGGCAACAGTTCGTCATAGAAAATATCCGCTTCTGACCGGCGCAGGGCAAAGAGCTTTTCCAGCTCCTGAAAAGGTTGTTCAAGGGGGCTGTCGCTGAGTACAAGGTCGATCTTTTTCGAGCTGCCGCCGGCAACCCTGAGATGGTATCTTGCAGCGAATTTGGTCCCCCTGGCCTCGGGATTGACAGCATCGCTATCGCCCTCTACCAGATAGCGGTGAAAAGCATCCTTCACATAGGGAGAGGATGAGCTACTCCCCCATAGCCGTTCCCCGTTGGTCTCATTTTCCGTGAACAGCAGATCCGCCTCATGCACGGCATAGAGCCAATAGCTGCCCAGGGTGGCATGTTCACTCCGTACCCCCCAGGCAGCTCCGCCCGCGATCTGCGCTTCCTGTCGTAATTCAGGTTTTACGCTCTCTTCATCCCCCCATGACCAGGTGTTGCGAAACCAGAGCTGAGGCAATAGATCGATCTCGGCATCATCATCGGAGCGATTGGTGACGGTGATGCGGATCGCAATCCTTCCGGGCGAGGCCTTGGCGTAGCAGACATCCACATCCCAGTAGCGCTGTTCATCGAAGAGACCGCTGTCGAGCAGGTTGAAGGGGGAATCAAGCCGGTTGCGCCGGGCGTTCTCTGCCACCAGTTGCTGGTAGGGATAGGCTCCATGGGGATATTTA
>NATV01000077.1 GCA_003094535.1 gamma proteobacterium symbiont of Ctena orbiculata
TTTTTGTGCACTGCGTTAAAGCATAGTGAAAAGGTCAAGATTATTTTCAAAAAAATATCAATAGTTAGCTTTGATAAAAAAAATAGTGCGCTGCAATAAAATCAGCTAAACCATAGTAAATAGCTCAAGTTTAACGGCCATAATCCCGAGAAGCGCACCAAAATGATGCAAAACCACCCGCGACAGATCGCGCAATCGATCCTCACTGGCTTCGAGCGACACTTCTCCTTTTTCCAGGAGATCAGCAGTGCCGCCCGGCAGCGCTTCGAACTCGCGGATTGGGAGGCGGTGCGGGAGGCGTCGGCTAAACGCATCAACTTCTATGACTTGCGCGTACAGGAGGCGATCTCGAGGCTGCGAAGCAACTTCGATATCGATGCGCTGGATGAAGGATTGTGGCAGCAGATCAAGCAGTGCTATGCCGACACCCTGAGGACACATAGCCGACCGGAGCTGGCGGAGACCTTCTACAACTCCGTCTTTTGCCGCCTGTTTGAACGCAAGTACTATGACAACGACAAGATATTCATAGAGTCACAGGTTGATCGCGGCGAATTATCGGAGCGTTACCGCGTCTACATGTCTTTCCATGTGGCCGAGGGTGGGCTGACCGGGACGATTTGGGATATTCTCTCCGCCTTCTATTTCTCACTCCCCTATGAGGATATCAAACGGGATTGCGACCGGGTGGCACAATCCCTGCTGGACCAGGCCGGTTTCGATGAACTGCCGTCGGATCTGCGCTTCGATCTGCTGGAGTCGCCGTTCTACCGAAACAAGGCCGCCTACATCATTGGAAGGATGGTCTACGGGGATAAGATCCGCCCGTTCATTCTGCCGCTGATCAATAACGAAGACGGCGGTCTCTACGTCGATACACTGCTCATCCGAGGCCACCATGTTGAAGCGGTTTTCAGCTTCGCACGCGCCTACTTCATGGCCAAGACACCGGTACCGGCTGCCACGGTCGAGTTCCTGCACAGCATCATGCCCTATAACACACTGGCCGAACTCTATAACAGCATCGGATTCCACAAACAGGCCAAGAATGAATTCTACAGAGACCTGCTCAACCATCTTCAAGCCAGCGAGGATCTCTTCGTCACCGCAGCCGGGACACCGGGGATGGTGATGCAGGTATTCACCCTGCCCTCCTTCCCCTATGTCTTCAAGGTGATTCGTGACCGCTTTCCCCCTCAGAAGGAGGTCACCCACAAACTGGTGAAGGAGCGCTATTTCCAGGTCAAGAAACACGATCGAATCGGGCGCATGGCGGATACCCTCGATTTCGTGGATGTCGCCCTTCCCATGGACAGGATCGAACCCTCACTGTTGAAAGAGCTTAAGGACACGGTTGCCTCTCAGCTCGAATATGATGGCGACATGCTGGTGATAAGACACATTTATATCGAGCGCCGGATGGTGCCGCTCAATCTCTATATCCAAGACGCGGATGAGACCCGGGTCCGTGAGATACTTGACGATTGGGGAATGGGGATAAAACAGCTGATGGGGGTCAATATCTTTCCCGGCGACCTGCTGTTCAAAAACTTCGGCGTCAACTGTCAAGGCAAGGTCGTGTTCTACGACTACGATGAGATCTGTTATCTCAGCGAAGTCAATTTCCGCAAGATCCCGCCGCCCCGCAGCTCCCTCGATCTCTACCGGGACGAGCCCTGGTACAGCATCAATCCCAACGACGTCTTTCCGGAGGAGTTCATTACCTTCCTCACCACGGACGCCAAGATCCGCAAGATGCTGGTGGATCTGCATCCCGAGCTTTTCGACTACAGCTACTGGCGCCAGGCGCAGGAGAATCTTGCCGCGGGAATCCAGGCCGATGTGTTTCCCTATCCGCAAAGACTACGCTTCCAACGGCCCGATAGCGTGCAAGCCGAAACCATGAAAATTGCCAACATGGCTTGACGATTTTCGCTCAAGGAGTAAGAAACCACCTAAAAGATGCATGCCGCAATTGGACGCAAATCACCACAAATAAGCGCAAATGGTTTGCGATAAGGATGAAGCGGAGCAACCAAAAATCACATCTGTGTGTTATATATTGGGCCCTGAGGCAGTCATACTCACAGAGATTTCATTGGCGGTATTGCGCGATGATTTGCGTTCAGTTGCGGTTAAACCGCTATTGCGCACCTTTGCCGAACAGAACCACCTCGATGGTCTGCAGCAGGATGACTAAATCGAGCATGGTGCTGGCGTTCTTTACATAGTAGAGATCATATTCGAGCTTTCGTTTGGCATCCTCTTCCGATGCCCCGTAGGGATAGAGCAGCTGCGCCCAACCGGTCAATCCCGGCTTCACCCAGTGACGCTGCAAATAGTAGGGTATGTCGTTGGAAAGCTGGAGCACAAACTCAGGCCGCTCGGGACGGGGACCTACCAGGCTCATGTCACCGTTCAGAATATTGTAGATCTGCGGCAGTTCGTCGAGCCGGGTCTTTCGCAGGAATCCCCCCAGCTTGGTAATACGCGTATCGTTTTTGCTTGCCCACCTCGCGACGCCGTCCGCTTCCGCATCGGTTCGCATACTTCTGAACTTGTAGACCTTGAACAGTTTACCGTTTTTACCGACCCGCACCTGGTTGTAGAGGATGGGATCCCGCCCACCCGACTCGATAAAACTGGCGATTGCAACCAGAACCATGATTGGAGCGGCGAAGACGAATATGACAATTCCCACAGACATGTCGAAGGTCTTCTTGATGGTCCGATTCAGTGCCCTTTGCCGGTAGCCATCGGCATACAGCATCCAGCTGGGATAGAGCAGGTCAATGTTGATGATAGAGAGTTCCTTCTCGAAAAAGGTCAACAGATCAAGTATCTGAATACCCTTTATCTTACACTCCAGAAGTTCATGGTTCGGTAGCTTCTTGCGTCGGTCATCCACTGCCACCACGATTTCGTCGACCGCCAAACGGTTCGAAATTTCCAGCAGTGTCTGATCCTTTACGATCTGCCGCTCCTCATCGATCAATTCGATTCTATCGCCCAGGTTGACATAGCCAACGACAACTATACCGACGGTGTCTTTGGCCTTGACCGACTCCTCAATCCGATCCGCATTGATCCCCACGCCAAGCACCAACACACGGCGCTTAAGGGTTTTGTCCGAGGTAACCCTGACAAACAGGGTTCTGGCAACGAGTATTCCCAACAGCGAGATGATGAGACCCTGGGTGAGCAGTGGGCGCTCTGCGACGGGAAACAGATTCAAGCTAATGAACAGAAACGCCATTATCGTTCCACCCACGAGAAAGCCCAAAATCAGCCGCAGCAGAAAACCCGACGAAGAGGCCATTGATCCCTTCTGATACAGGCCCAGTGCCGTCAACGAGGAAAACATGATCACGGAGAAGGTGGCCGGTAGATTTTTCAGTGTCTGGTCGCTGATTTCGAGCGGGTCGCCACCGAATTCATGGCGCAGATAGAATGCACCCAGGATGGATGCAAAAAAGATCAGAATCTCTATGACGGCAAGGAGGACAACCGCTTTAGAGATATAGACACCGAAAAGCTTGATCATGACTGCGCTGTTTCTATCCTTCGACCGGGTATGTTGCGGAAATATGACTATCCGGAACCGTAAAACTATATATAGTCATTTCAGCTTACCGGTACATAGCGTCCAGATTCTAACAAATTTTAAACAATAGTAACCGGTTGGATTGGTATTCTCGCTGTTTGCAGAACAAGACCGCCCTGAAAAGCGTCGCCTCTAATCGGCAGTCCACTTTATAATCAACCACAAGCCCACCAGTTAGCGTTTGCAAGGAGATCCTCATGCCGTATATCAACATCAAGATCACTAAGGAAGGGGTCAGCAAGCAGCAGAAACAGCAACTCATCGCCGGTGCCACCCAGTTGTTGGCGGACGTATTGGGAAAGAATCCGGCAACAACTTTTGTCACCATAGAAGAGGTCGACACGGATAATTGGGGTGTCGCCGGAGAACAGGTCACGGAACGACGCAAAAAGGGACTCTGAACAGAGAAGAGCACGCCGGTCAGCTGCGAACGGAGATTAAACCCGCTCATTTGAGCGGGTTTATGTCCATTCTCTGATTGAACTGGGTAACTGGCGGGTCTCAGCCGCCGAGTCTCTCCTGGATTGCGTTAACCACCAGGTCACTCTCGGTGGCTGTCACGCTCAGCAGCATATTTTCGTTTTTGTAGAAATCGACAAGCGGGGCGGTCTTTTCATTGTAGACGTCAAGCCGATTGGAGATCGCCTCCTCAGTCTCATCGTCACGCTGTACCACGCTGCCTCCACACTTGTCGCATACACCCTCAACCTTGGTAGGCATGCTCTTGACATTGTAGATCGCACCACAGTCGACACAGGTGCGGCGGGTGGTGAGGCGATCGAGAATGACCTCGCGGGGTACATCGATCTCCACCGCAAAATCGAGATCAACGCCGATTTTCTGCAGCAGCTCCTTGAGTGCCTCGGCCTGCGGAATGGTGCGGGGAAAGCCATCCAGAAGAAACCCCTTCCCGCAATCGGGTTCCTGAAGACGCTGCTCCATGATCCCCATAATCAGATCATCGGGGACCAGGTCTCCCGCCTTCATATAGGCCTCGGCCTGCCTGCCCAGTTCGCTGCCGGCCTGTACGGCTCCGCGCAGAATATCTCCAGTTGAGATCTGCACCGAACCATCCAGCTGTGTCAACAACTTGGCCACCGTCCCTTTTCCTGCACCAGGTGCACCCAACAGAATCAGTTTCATTGATCACTCCTATATTCTTGCTCTAAATTTAGCTTCTTTGCCTCGCGACGATTCAAAGCCGGTTGAATCAATCGCGACGGCTGATTGTCAAAACCGGCGCTATTATACTGATTTCTGGCAGCAGGATGTCTCCCGATAATTTATAGCCGGATAAACAATTGATTCGACTTTTGGAATGGCTCTCTTCATGGAAAACCCGCGAGGACAAATCCGCAGATTCAGGATCCCGGACCTTCTCACCAGGTCTGTGGCCCTACTCTGCCTGCTCGGCCTGATGGCCATCCCCGGCTGCTCCACTTCGCCACCCCGCAACATGGCGGATGCCTGCGCGATATTCGAGGAGAAGGATGATTGGTATGAGGCATCCGACGAGGCCTTTGACAAGTGGGGGGTACCGATTCACGTGCAGCTGGCGATCATTCACCAGGAGTCCCGCTTCGAGCACGATGCGAAACCTCCCAGGGAGAAGCTGTTCTGGTTCATTCCCTGGTTTCGCAAATCCTCCGCCTATGGCTATGCCCAGGCCCAGGACAGCACCTGGGAGTGGTATAAGCGGGAGACCGGAAATGGCTGGGCCGACCGAAACGACTATGAGGATGCGGTCGATTTCATCGGCTGGTACGGCAGCGTCTCGTACCGCAAGCTGGGCATCTCGAAATGGGACGCCTACCGGCAATATCTCGCCTACCACGAGGGTCATGGCGGCTACAAGCGCGCCAGTTATCGCAAAAAACCCTGGTTGCTGAAGGTGGCCCGCAAGGTCGAAGGCAATGCCAAGCGCTATCGGGTGCAGATCGCGGCATGCAAAGAGAAACTGGAGCGCGGCTGGAGTCTGTGGCCCTTCTGAATCCCCGCTAATTAAGAACAAGGCTGACAGAATTGCATCTTGGGAGCAGGCAGTATTTGAATCCGTTCGGAGAAATCATGGCCAAGGTCCATGAACGCAAGGCTGTGCACATGTAGCTTTTCGATACCCAACACTTCCAACCAATCTGACAAATCCTGCTCCAGAGAGAGCTGTCCGTGAACCCGGTTTTTTATCTCTCTAGTTCAGTCATTGATTGCCGATATATATACAAACCCAGATAAGCCAATAGGGTTGAATTTCATACACCTGGATATAGAGTTGGTTTAAGGAGACAGAGTAAAAAACCAGCTGTTTTTCAATAGTCACTATTAAGGTTTTTAATGCCGAATGCCAACTTTCAAACTTAATACTTTCTATTGAATCCATTCGATGGACCAATACTTAAGCCAACACTACACTATGTAAGGTTTCTTCCGGCTTACTCTTTTATGACATTTGGCAAAGGCTATGGATTTTGACATCGCACTAAATATCACATCGGCTATCCTCTTCATGGGGATACTGGGTCTATTGCTCTCTTCGATGCTTGCCTTTGCCAACAAAAAGCTCTGGGTCTTCGAGGATCCGCGCATCGACGAGATCGAGAGCATGCTCCCCGCGACCAACTGCGGAGCCTGCGGCAATGCCGGCTGCCGACCGTTCGCGGAAGCCCTGATCTCCGGTGAGGTCGCCCCGGCACAATGCACGGTGAGCAGTGCGGAAGCCATCAGCGAGATCGCGGACTACCTGGGTGTCGACAGCGGCGATGTGGTAAAACGGGTCGCCCGTCTGGCGTGTGCAGGGGGCTCCCACGTGGCACGCATGCGCGCCCATTACGACGGACTTGAGAGTTGCCGCGCCGCGGCGGTGGTTTCCGGCGGACCGAAGAGCTGTACTTGGGGCTGCATCGGCCTGGCCGATTGCGCCGATGTCTGCGACTTTGACGCCATCGCCATGGACCGATACGGACTGCCTCAGGTGGATAGCGAAAAATGCACCGCCTGTGAAGATTGCGTGGAGATCTGCCCGAAAGACCTCTTTTCCATCCAGCCGGTCGATCGCAGACTTTGGGTAGCCTGCAAAAACCTGCAACACGGCGACACCGCGGAGAATGAATGCGAGGTTGCCTGCAACGCCTGCGAGCGTTGCGTGAAAGATTCTCCGGAAGGCTTGATTTCGATCCAAAACAATCTGGCCGTGGTCGACTACAGTAAAAACAGCCTGGCGTCACCGGTGGCGACTGAACGGTGCCCAACCGGCGCCATCGTTTGGCTCGATGATGACAAGGGAGCGATCAAGGGCATCCACGCCAAGCGTATCGTGCGCAAAGAAGCGCTCCCTATGTAAGAGGCGGCGGCAGTTCCGGTTCTGAGGCAATAAGGCTAGCCCTGAACCTCAGATAAGAGACCCCTATCCAAGTAACTAGACTAGAGATGTGTTCAATGTTTGGTAAGAAAGACGAGAAGAGCTTCAAGTATCCCGGTATTCGCATGGCGATGGACGGCAATGGTGCGGTGATCATGTGTGAACGGGAGGCCTCGGATGCGGCGGGCGCCTATCCGATCACCCCCTCGACCCAGATGGGCGAATACTGGGCGGAAGAGACGGCCAAGGGACATATCAACGTCTCCGACCGTTCCTTGATCTTCATTGAACCCGAATCGGAGCATGCCGCGGCGGCGGTGACCGCCGGCATGTCGATGACCGGCCTGCGTGCAACCAACTTCTCCTCGGCCCAGGGCATCGCATTCATGCATGAGTCCCTCTATGCCGCGGTGGGTAAACGCCTCCCCTATGTGCTCAATATCGGCTGTCGCGCCATCACCAAGGCCTCGTTGAACGTCCACTGCGGCCATGACGACTTCCACTGCATCGACGATACCGGTTTTTTCCAGGTCTTTGCCAACAATGCCCAGGGCGCCGCCGACCTCAACCTGATCGGACGCAAGATCGCCGAACTCTCCCTGACCCCGGCGGCGGTGGCCCAGGACGGCTTCCTAACCACCCATCTCATCGAACCCCTGATGGTGCCGGAGCGGGAGCTGATCGCCGAGTTCCTTGGCCGTCCCGATGATGAAATCGAGTCGCCGACACCGGCACAGAAGCTCCTCTTCGGCGATACCCGGCGCCGTGTTCCCATGGTCTGGGATGTGGACAATCCGATGCTCTCCGGCTCGGTGCAGAACCAGGACGCCTATATGCAGACCGTGGCCGCCCAGCGCCCCTACTTCTTCCAGCATATCCCGGAGATCGCCGACCAGGTGATGGAGGAGTACTACCAGCTCACCGGCCGCCGCTATCAACGCATCGGCTGTTACGACACCGACAAGGCCGATTATGTTATCGTCGGCATGGGTTCGATGATCGTGCAGGCCCATGGAGTTGCCGACTACCTGCTGAAAAACCGCAAGCTCAAGGTCGGTGTGGTCGACATCACCATGTTCCGCCCCTTCCCCGGCGATCACCTCGGCGCCGTGCTGAAAGGTAAAAAGGGTGTCTGTGTACTGGAACGTACCGACCAGCCTCTCGCGGAAGATCTGCCATTGATGCGCGAAGTGAGATCGGTGCTCTCAAAGTGCATCGAAAACGGCCAGGTCGCCGCAAGCAAAGAGCCGCTGCCCTACCCCGAATACGATAGCTACGGCAACTTCAGCGACGCCCCAAGGCTCTACTCCGGTGCCTATGGACTGGGATCAAGGGATCTTCAACCAGAAGGCCTGATCGCCGCGGTGGAAAACATGCTGCCTGATGGCGAGCATCGCAAGTTCTTCTACCTGGGCATAGATTTCATCCGCGAAGCGGACAACCCGAAGCAGGAGATCCATATCCAGCGGTTGCTCGAGGCCTATCCCGAAATCGACAGTATGGCCCTGCGCGGTTCCGAGAATCCCAATCTGATGCCCGAGGGATCGATTACGGTGCGCATGCACTCCGTGGGTGGTTGGGGTGCCATCACCACCGGCAAGAATCTGGCGATGACCCTCTATGACCTGCTCGGCTACGAGATCAAGGCGAACCCGAAGTACGGGTCCGAGAAGAAGGGGCAGCCCACCACCTACTATCTCTCCGCGGCACCGACGCCGATCCCGTTGAACTGTGAATACCACTATGTGGATGTCGTACTGAGTCCCGATCCCAATGTCTTCGGCCACTCCAACCCACTGGCCGGCCTTAAGCAGGGCGGTACCCTGATCATCCAGTCCAATCTCGGCAGCGCCGATGAGGTCTGGCAGACATTCCCGCGCTGGATGCAGCAGCAGATTATCGACAATGAGATCCGTGTCTTCTACGTCGACGGCTTCAAGATCGCCCGCGAAGAGGCCTCCGATGCCGATCTGCAACTGCGGATGCAGGGCAACGCCTTCCAGGGCGCCTTCTTCGCCGGCTCGCCGCTGATGGAGATGGCCGGGCTGGACGAAAAAAAGCTGTTCAGCGCCATCGAGGACCAGCTCGAGCATAAGTTCGGCAGCAAAGGCCGCCGTGTGGTGGAGGACAACCTGCGCGTGGTGCGCCGAGGTTTCGACGAGATCCATGAGATCACCGACAAGATGGTGGGATCCGCAACCCAGGCTGCGGTGAAAAAGGAGCTGGGCATGCCGGTGATGCTGAAACAGCTACCCCAGGCGGAGGGCGGCATCTCCGATGTCCATCGCTTCTGGGAACAGACCGGCAGCTTCTACGCCACCGGCAAAGGCAGCGACAATCTCTCCGACCCCTATCAGGCGCTTTCGCTGATACCCGCCGCCACCGGGGTGTTTCGCGACATGACCCAGATCCGCTTCGACTATCCCAAGTGGGTCGCGGAAAACTGCACCGCCTGCGGCGACTGCTACGTGGTCTGCCCCGACAGCGCGATCCCGGGGCTGATCAATACCGTCGGCGACATCTTCAACACCGCCATCAACCGTATCGAGACCGCGGGTCGCCCAACCCAGTATCTCCGGCGTGAAACCCGCAATGTGGAGAAACGGCTGCGCGAGCTGCTGAATGAAGCTGGCGAGGCAGCGGACGTCCGAGAGCGCCTCGATCAGGCGGTTCTTGAATCGATCGCAGCAGCGGAAATCGAAGAGAATTCCCGTCCGGTCCTCGAAGAGGAATTCGGTCTGTTCCTCGATACCCTGGGCGAATTCGACTTCTCCGTCACCAAACCCTATTGGAACAACATGGAGAAGAAGAACAAAAACAGCGGCGGACTCTTCTCCATCACCGTCAATCCCTACACCTGTAAAGGTTGCATGGAGTGCGTCGAGATCTGTGAGGACGACGCCCTGGTCGCCACCCATCAGGATGAAGCGGCGATCAAGCGCATGCGGGATGACTGGGACATCTGGCTCGATCTTCCCACCAGTCACCCATCTTTCAACCGTATCGACGATCTGGACGAAAAAATCGGCGCCCTGCACACCCTGTTGCTGGACAAGGCCAACTACAACTCCATGTCCTGCGGTGACGGCGCCTGCCTGGGATGCGGCGAAAAGACCATCATCCATCTCTTTACCAGCACAGTGACCGCACTGATGCAGCCGCGGGTGAAGGCACACCTGGAGAAGATCGACAATCTGATGGCGCAGTTGGAACAGCATGTTCGACTCAAGCTTGCTGCCGGCGTCGATCTCAGCAATGCAGATGCGATAGCGGATGTGGTCTCCAGCAACCAGGAGGCCGATCTCACCCTCTCCGACCTTAGCGACAATCTCGACCGCGCTCACGAAAAGACCGTGATCGATCGCGAATGGCTGCAGTGGGCCACCCAGTTGCTGGAACAGCTGCGGAAGCTGAAGTGGCACTACACCGAGGGTGTCACCAAGAACGGCCGTGCCGAAATGGGCATAGTCAACGCAACCGGGTGCACCTCGGTCTGGGGTTCCACCTACCCCTTCAATCCCTACCCCTTCCCCTGGGCCAGCCATCTCTTCCAGGACAGCCCATCGGTGGCGATGGGTCTCTTCGAGGGGCATATGCGCAAGATGGCGGAGGGCTTCGCGGCAATCCGCAAGGCCGAACTGGAGCTCGCCGGCAAATACAACCCGGGTGAGCATGGCGACTACTTCAAACAGTTCAGCTGGAAGGATTTCAGCAACGATGAGTGGCTGCTCTGCCCGCCGGTGGTCTCCATCGGCGGTGACGGCGCGATGTACGACATCGGCTTCCAGAATCTCTCCAGGGCATTGGCCTCCGGGATGCCGATCAAGGTCCTGGTGCTCGACACCCAGGTCTATTCCAACACCGGCGGACAGGCCTGTACCTCCGGCTATATCGGTCAGGTAGCCGATATGAGCCCCTACGGCAAGGCCTGGAAGGGCAAGAAGGAGATCCGCAAGGAGGTATCCCTGATCGGCATCGCCCACCGCACCACCTATGTGCTGCAGGGTACGATCAGCAATACCACGCACCTGCTTGAAGGCTATATCGACGGCCTCAACAGCCGCCGCCCGGCGCTTTTCAATATCTATGCCGTCTGTCCCCCGGAGCACGGCATCGGCGATGATGTCGCGGCCCAGCAGTCGAAGATGGCGGTCGAGGCCAGGGCCTATCCGCTGATTAAATACGATCCGGACGGTGGCGAATCCATCGAAGCGTGCATCGACCTGGAAGGCAATCCGGCGATGGACCAGGATTGGCCGAGCTACAACATCGACTATCTGGATGAGAAGGGTGAGGCGTGCAAACTCGAGGTACCGCTGACCTTTGCCGATTTTGCGGTCACCGAGGGGCGCTTCCGCAAACAGTTCCGCATGGCGCCACCGGAGACCTGGAACGACAACATGGTGCCGATGCATGAATTTATCGAACTCGACGAGGATGACCGTGACGGCAAGTTCCCCTATATCTGGGGAGTCGACAGCAAAAACCGCCTGATGCGGATCATCTGTGCGGAAGAGATGGCCCACTCCTGCGAGGAGCGCCGCCAGTTCTGGCACCAGCTCAAGGGTATTGCCGGCGAACTCGACAAGGTCGACGTCAACGCCCTGGTGGATCAGGCCAAGATCGACATGGCCAACCGCCTCAGTTCAACCCTGCTCTCCATGGCGGCCACCGGCAATGCAGCTGCCCTGGCCGGATCGATCTCGGCAAACGGCAGTACCGCAGCAGCCGCTGACAGCGCAGCCATGGGCGATTACGAGCCGGTCTGGATAGAGACACCGGAGTGCACGGCCTGTGACGAGTGTATCGAGATCAATCCCGGTATCTTCGCCTACAACGATGAGAAAAAGGCGGTGATCGTCGATCCTCAGGGAGGACAGTTCAAAGACATCGTCAAGGCCGCCGAGAAATGTACCGCCGAATGCATCCACCCCGGCACGCCCTGGAACCCATCCGAAAAAGACTTGGAAAAACTGGTCAAGCGCGCAGCAAAATATCAATAAGCACGCAGACAAGAGCAATGATGGCTGACAGAAAACGCTTCTTTTCACACAGGCGGGTCTGCGGATCCGCCCGTTAACCGAGTCTGAGCGCTATGGGACTTCTCAACCTGTTGTTTGGGCTGAAAAGCTTCACCCACGGGATCCATCCACCCTACCACAAGGATACCGCGGACAAGCCTATCCGACGACTTGCCTTTCCGTCGCAGCTGGTGCTGCCGCTGGATCAGCATATCGGCAAGCCGGCGATCCCGTTGGTGAAAAAGGGCCAGGAGGTGGTACGCGGAGAGCCGATCGCCAAGGCGGATGGCAACTTTTCGGTACCGCTCCATGCGCCTGCCACCGGGCGGGTCCGTGACCTCGAGTTGATGCCGACCCCCAAGGGTCCGAAGTCCACCGCAATCGTTCTCGATGTCTATGAGGGTTCGACCCAGGAGGTATTGTGGAATCAGCCCCGGGAGATGAGCGAGCTCAGCCGGGAGGAGATTCTCCAGGCGATCCAGGACAGCGGCATGGTGGGGCTCGGCGGCGCGGCCTTTCCATCGCATATGAAGCTGACAATTCCGCCTGATAAACAGGTCGACACCCTGATCGTCAACGGCTGCGAATGCGAACCCTATCTGACCTGCGATCACCGTATCATGCTGGAATACCCCAAGGCGCTGATCCGGGGCATTCGCTATGCAATGCAGGCTTCGGCCACCACCCAGGCCATTATCGGCATCGAGGACAATAAGATGGATGCCGCCGAGGTCTTGCGCAACAATGTCTCCAAGGGCAGTGCCATCCGTGTGGAGGTGGTGGAGACCAAGTATCCACAGGGTTCCGAGAAGATGCTGATCAAGTCGCTGCTCAACCGGGAAGTCCCGACGGGTGGACTGCCCGCGGATGTCGGCGTGGTGGTCAACAACGTGGGCACCCTCGCCTTTCTCGGTCAACTGCTGCCCCTGGGGCAGGGTTTGATCGAGCGGGTGATAACCGTCGCCGGACCCGGCATCGTAAAGCCAGGCAACTACCTGGTGCCCCTGGGAACACCGGTCCGTCACATTCTTGAGCAGGCCGGCTATGAGGGTTCGCGCACCGAGTTCATTCTCGGCGGCCCAATGATGGGGCCCGCCGTCTCCGCGATGGATACACCCATCACCAAGGGCACCTCGGGTCTGTTGGTATTGAATGAGCCATCAATCGAAGATGAGAGTCAGAGAATCTGGCCCTGTATCCGCTGCGCGCGCTGCGTCAAGGCCTGTCCCATGCATCTCAACCCCTCTATGCTTGGACTGTTGGCGGCAAAACGCAAATATGACGAGATGGCACAGGATTACCACCTCAACGACTGTTTCGAATGCGGCTGCTGTTCCTACGTCTGCCCTTCCAACATACCCCTTGTACAATATTTCAGAATCTCCAAGGCGATCAACAGAGAGCAGGCCGCATGAGCAAGAAACCCACCATTGAGTTGCGCACCTCGCCCCATGCCCATGCGGGGGACGATGTGATCAGGATCATGCGCAACGTGGTCTACGCCCTGGTCCCGATCTCTCTCTTCACCATCTGGCAGTTCGGACTCAGCGCCCTTGCCCTGCTCATCGTGGTGACCGTCACATGCCTGCTCAGTGAACGTCTTTTCAATCGGCTCAGTGAAACACCCAGCAGTCTCGGCGACTGGTCGGCCACCATTACCGGCCTGCTGTTGGCCTTGACCCTGCCGCCGGGCTTTCCGCTCTGGATGGGCGCGGTTGCAGGCTTCATCGCCATCGCCCTCGGCAAGGCCCTGTTCGGCGGCCTGGGGATGAATGCCATGAACCCGGCGCTGATCGGCCGCGCCTTTGTGCAGGCGGCCTTCCCCGTTGCCATTACCACCTGGACCCCCGCGTTTTTCGAGGGACGCTTCAGCCAGTTCGTACCGACCACCCTGACCCCCCCCTTCCTGCAGCCGCCCGCGCTCGCCGACTGGGTGGAGACGGTCAAGGTGGACGCCTTCAGCGGCGCCACTCCGCTGGCACTGCAGAAGTTCGAGGGGGTACAAATCGACATCCTGGATATGTTGCTGGGCACCACCGCCGGATCGGCCGGCGAGACCTCGGCGCTGCTGATCCTGATCTGCGGACTCTACCTGGCGGCACGTAAAATGCTCGACTGGCGAATTCCGCTGATGGTGATGCTGGGAGCCGCGGCCACGGCGGGGATCTTTTTCCTCATCGATCCGGCACGTTATCCCGACCCCCTCTTCGTCCTCTGTTCCGGCGGCCTCATGCTGGGGGCCTGGTTCATGGCAAGCGACATGGTTGGCTCGCCGGTCACCCCTCTCGGGGTCATTATCTATGGACTGATGATCGGCATCATTACCGTGATCATCCGTCTCTTCGGCGGCCTCACCGAGGGCGTGATGTACGCCATCCTGCTCGGCAACGCGGCAACGCCCCTGATCGACCAGATAACCCAGCCCCGTGTTTTCGGTGAGCAGAGGACAGGCAAATGAGCACCCCCGAAGCCGAAGCCCTGCCACCGTCGACACCTGCAGGAAAGATGATTCAGACCCTGGTTGGGATTGCCATGCTGTCCGGCTTTCTGGTGGTGCTCACCTATCAGCTGACCAAACCGATCATCGCGGAAAATCAACGCCGGGCGATTGAGGCCGCGGTATTCACAGTCATTCCCGATGCCGTTGTGCGCAGGGATTTCGTGATCAACGACGAGGGGCTTACCCCGGTTACCGGAGAGGAATCGGTCGAGGGTGTGCTGATCTACGCCGGGTACAATCGCGACGGGGAGTTGAAGGGGATCGCGGCAAAGGCTGCCGCCCAGGGTTATGCGGATCTGATCCACCTCCTCTACGGCTACGACCCCGGCTGCGAGTGTATCCGCGGCATGAAAGTCCTGAAACTCGCCGAAACCCCCGGCCTGGGCGATAAGATCATCACCGATGCCAACTTCGTCGCCAATTTCGAGGCCCTGGATGCCAGGCTCAGTAGCGATGGCTCAACCCTGGCCAACGAGATCGTCACCGTCAAAGCCGGCAGCAAGCAGAATCCCTGGGAGATCGATGCCATCTCCGGGGCCACCATCTCTTCGAAAGCGGTGGGCAAGGCGATCAATCAGTCGGCCAAGCAACTGCTGCCCAGCATCACCCCCCACCTGGAAAAGCTGAAACAGCCCCCGGTTCTGCCGGATCAGCATGAGGTCGCTGATGATTAAAGAGAAACCCACCATCACCTGGGAGACGTTCACAGAGGGATTGTGGCGGGAAAACCCTGTATTCGTCATGCTGCTCGGCATGTGTCCGGTGCTGGCGGTGACCAACTCGGCGATCAACGCCCTGGCCATGGGACTCGCGACTACATTTGTCCTGCTTGCCTCCGGCACATTGATATCCCTGCTCCGTCACAACATACCGAAGCAGGTCAGAATCGCCACCTATATCGTGATCATCGCCACCTTCGTCACCATCGTCGACTACACCATCCAGGCCATCTCCCTGGATCTCTACAACGCATTGGGCGCCTTCATCCAGCTGATTGTGGTGAACTGCATGATCCTCGGGCGTGCCGAGGCCTACGCCTCGCGAAACAGGCCGCTGAAGGCCGTGGTCAACGGCCTGGGAATGGGTATCGGCTTCACCTTCGCCCTGCTCTGCCTGGGTGTGGTGCGGGAGATTCTGGGCGCCGGCACCCTGTTCGGACTCGATCTTTTCGGACCCCGTTTCGAACCCTGGGTGGTGATGCTGCTCCCACCCGGCGGCTTTCTCGTCCTCGGCGCCTGGTTGCTGCTGTTCGAGTGGATTAGGCAGAGGAAAGAGCGGGCGGAACTGGAAACTGCGGCGGAAACAAGATGAATATTTTTGAATGTTTTATTTTTAATTTTGAGTTGCCGGTGTGCGCTACGCGCACGCCGTTGTTAAAACGCGCGAGCGATGCGAGCTCCTCAATTCATAATTCAAAATTCAAAATTCAAAATTCCCAAGCCCGGAGGGCGCCCAACAATGGGTAGTGAAACACTCAGCTTCATATTCCTCAACGCGGTCCTGGCGAACAACTTCGTCCTCGCGCTGTTTCTCGGTCTCTGCCCGTTTCTCGGGGTTTCCGGTAAACTCAACACCGCACTGCCCATGGGGCTTGCAACCATGTTCGTGATGCTGGTCAGCTCGGTCTGCGCCTACCTGATCAACCTCGTACTGGTGACATTTGAGATCGAGTTCCTGCGCCTGATCGCCTATATCGCGGTCATCGCCAGCGCGGTACAGCTGGTCGAGATGACCCTGAAGAAATTCACCCCGGGACTGTTCCGCTCCCTGGGCATCTTTCTGCCGCTGATCACCACCAACTGCGCCATCCTCGGACTGGCCCTGTTCCAGACCTTCAAGGAATATGACTTCCTGCAATCGCTGGTTTATGCCCTGGGTGCGGGCACCGGCTTCATGCTGGCGATCCTGTTAATGGCCGGGCTGCGGGAAAAACTGGAGCTCTCTACCATGCCCACCATCACCCAGGGGGCGGCGGTGAGCCTGATACTCGGTGGCTTGCTGTCGCTCTCGTTCATGGGATTTGCCGGACTCGGAGGCTAGGAGAGTGTTAGACTATCTGATCGCCATGACAATCATTCCCTTACTGCTGCTCGGTTGGTTGATCGTGCAATCGATCGCGCGGCGTTTCGCCAAGCTGCATCCTGAATTCGGCCCCCCCAGGGAAGAGGGTACGGGCTGCGGAAAGAGCTGTTCATGCAGCGGCAGCAGCTGCCAACGTCAAGGAGACCACCTCAGAGGTTAAAAACAATGAATGAGCCATCCAATCAATCCAAAAACCGTGGCCAGGCGCTGAATGAACAGGTCATCTGGTTCGAGCACCTGAAGATGCAGGATGTGGATCAGGTCGGCGGAAAGAATGCCTCTTTGGGTGAAATGATCGGTGGCCTTGCCGATGTGGGTGTCAGCGTACCGGGAGGTTTTGCCACCACGGCCCATGCCTTCCGTGAGTTCTTGCGTCACAACAACCTTGCGCAACGGATTGATCCTTTGTTGAAAAACCTCGATGTGGAGGATGTCACCGCCCTGGCCGAGGCGGGCAAGACGATACGTCAATGGGTTGTTGAATCCAGCTTTCCCGAAGCCCTGGAAAACGCGATTATCGACGCCTACAAAGCGCTCACCGGCGATGCGGATAACCCGCCATCGGTGGCGGTGCGCTCCTCGGCAACCGCGGAGGACCTGCCGGATGCCTCATTTGCAGGACAGCAGGAGACCTTTCTCAATGTCCAGGGTCTGGACAGCGTCATGGTCGCCATCAAGGAAGTCTTTGCCTCCCTCTACAACGATCGGGCGATATCCTATCGGGTGCATCAGGGCTTTGCCCACGAGGAGGTGGCCCTCTCCGCCGGCATTCAGCGCATGGTACGTTCCGACATCGGCGCAGCGGGGGTCATGTTCACCCTGGATACGGAGTCCGGTTTCAAGGATGCGGTCTTCATCACCAGCTCCTATGGGCTGGGTGAGACGGTGGTGCAGGGCTCTGTGAATCCGGATGAGTTTTATGTGCACAAGGGGAATGTGGAAGCGGGACGCCCGGCTATCCTGCGCCGCAATCTCGGCAGCAAGGCGATTAAGATGGTCTACGGAGAGAGCGCGGAGGAGCGGGTGGTCACCGTGGATGTGGCGGAACAGGAGCGACGCCGGTTCTCCCTAACCAATGAACAGGTGGAGAGCCTGGCGCAGATGGCGATAACCATCGAAAAGCACTATCAGCGGCCGATGGATATCGAGTGGGGCCTAGATGGCAGCGACGGCCGGCTATACATCCTGCAGGCCCGTCCCGAGACGGTGGAGAGCCGGGTCGACAGCTCATCGGTGGAGCGCTTCAAGATGGAGGAGAAGGGCAAGGTGTTGGCCCAGGGCCGCGCCATCGGTCAGCGCATCGGCGTCGGGGTAGCGAAGGTGATTCACAGCGCCAGCGAAATGGCCAAGGTCGAACCCGGCGATGTGTTGGTCACCGACATGACCGATCCCGACTGGGAACCGGTGATGAAACGCGCCTCCGCCATTGTCACCAACCGGGGCGGACGCACCTGCCATGCCGCGATCATCGCCCGTGAACTGGGAATTCCCGCGGTGGTGGGCTGTCACGATGCCACCGAGTCCCTGGTGGAGGGTCAGGAGGTCACGGTATCCTGCGCCGAGGGCGATGACGGCTTTATCTACGAAGGCCAGCTGAAATTCTCCATCAGTCGTGGCGATGTCACCGCGCTGCCGGAGCCCCCCGCCAAGATCATGATGAATGTGGCCAATCCCAGCCGCGCCTTTGCCTTCAGCCGTATTCCCAACGCCGGCATCGGCCTGGCACGCCTCGAGTTCATCATCAACACCACCATTGGTGTCCACCCCAAGGCATTGATGGAGTTCGACAATCTTCCCGGCGATCTCAAGGCCAAGGTACAGAGCCATATCGATGGCTATCCCGATCCGGTGGAGTTTTATGTCGAGAAACTGGTCGAGGGGATCTCCACCCTCGCTGCCGCCTTCAACGGAAAACCGGTGATCGTGCGCACCTCCGATTTCAAATCCAACGAATATGCGAACCTGATCGGCGGCAAGCTCTATGAACCCGAAGAAGAGAATCCGATGATCGGTTTCCGCGGGGCGTCGCGCTATATCTCAGAGAGTTTTAGAGCCTGCTTCGAACTGGAGTGCAGGGCCCTGAAACGGGTTCGGGAAGAGATGGGATTTGACAACGTAGAGATCATGATTCCCTTCGTTCGCACCCTGGACGAGGCGGCCCAGGTCATCCAGCTGCTGGAGGAGAACGGTCTGAAACGGGGCGAGAACGGCTTGAAGGTGATCATGATGTGCGAATTGCCCTCCAACGCTGTATTGGCCAGGGAGTTCCTGGAATATTTCGACGGCTTCTCCATCGGTTCCAACGACATGACCCAGTTGACCCTGGGCCTGGACCGTGATTCCGGCCTCGTCGCCCAGAGCTTCGATGAGAGAAATCCTGGTGTGAAACGGATGCTGGAGATGGCGATCCAGGCCTGTAACGAGGCCGGAAAATATGTCGGCATCTGCGGCCAGGGCCCTTCGGATTACCCAGAGCTGGCTGAGTGGCTGGTGGAACAAGGCATCAAGAGCATGTCGCTGAATCCGGACACCGTGATCGACACCTGGCGTCTCCTGGCCGGTCAGGAGAGCTGATCGAAACCGATTGGGGCGTAGTGACCGTATGAAACGCACCATCTTCTTTCTTGCCGATCACACCGGTATTACCGTTGAGGCCATGGGACGGTCGTTGCTGAGCCAATTCGAAGGTTTTAGCTACGAAACGGTCCATTGGCCTTTCATCGACAGCCTGGACAAGGCGAGGCGGGTTGCGGAACGAATCAACCAGACGACCATGGAGTCGGAGCAGAAACCGATCGTCTTCACTACCCTGGTCGATCCCCAGATTCGTGACTATTTCAAACAGCTCGACGTCCCGGTGATGGACTTTTTCGAGACCTTCACCAGCCGACTCGAGGATGAACTCCAGCTGCCTTCCTCCCATGCCCTGGGCCGTTTTCATACCACCGACAATAACCGGGCCTATGACCAGCGCATCCATGCCGTCAACTTCGCATTGAACAACGACGATGGGGCAGTGACAAAAAACTATACCACTGCAGACCTGATCCTGATTGGTGTATCCCGTGTCGGCAAGACACCCACCTGCCTCTTTCTCGGTCTGCAACATAGCGTCCTGGCGGCGAACTACCCCCTCACCGATGACGACCTGAATAACGATCTGCTACCCAAACCTTTACGCACCTACAAAGATAAGCTCTATGGCCTGACCATCGATCCGCAGCAGTTACAGAGGATTCGCCAGGAACGGCGCCCGGATCGCCGCTACTCCACCCTCGAGCAGTGTAAATTGGAGATCAAGATGGCGGAGGATCTTTTCAAGCACTACAAGATCCCCTATTTGGATACCACATCCATGTCCATCGAGGAGATATCAGCAAGGCTCCTGCAACATATAAACCGGGCCGCAAAGGTCTCTAACGACTGATCATGCCGAGTGGACCGCTAGTCGCCCTATACTGACCGGTGGGACGATATTTTGTTATTTTTCATGAAAGCGCATCGCTATCTCAATATACTTACGCTGGCATGAGACAAACACTATTGTGTAAGCTTTGCGACAGCAGGATCGGCTGCCCATATACGCAATAGCAAGCTGTGAAACATCATTTACCTTCAACTTTAATTATATTCTATAATTTACTGATTAATAAGTATATATTACGTGATTAACTGGTTTGTACGACTGTTTCGGAAGGCACCCGTACCCATTGCAATCAAGTGGACGATCTACATCGGCACCTTGATCACGCTGGTCATGGGCGTACTCGGGTGGTTTCTCATCTCCCAGCAGACCAGCTTCCATATGCGCGAGGTAAAGGGATTTGGTGAAGTCCTGGTCGAACAGCTGGCCCACTCCGCCAGTGAACCGCTGCTCGCGGATGATCAGTTCAACCTGCAGGGACTGGTCAGCCGCCAGACCCAGAATGAGAAGGTTGTCGGCGCCGCCATCGTACCCGCCGGCAAACCCTGGATCTCATCCGGCAGTGTTCCCCACCAACTACCCAGTTCTGAAGAGCTGTTACCGATGATCTGGGCATGGCGTGACGAAGAGAACTTCAGACATCCGGCGATCACTTTCTTCAGCCCGATCAATTTTCGGGATGTCATTGCCGGCCATGCGATAATCACTCTGGACAGGCAGTTTCTCGATCGCAACCAAAAACGCACCATCGGCATTATCGGCTACGCCACCTTTGGACTGATCCTAATAGCAGCCATACTCTCTTATGTCTTGAGCAAGCGTCTAAGCCGACCGATCACCCTGCTCGCCCAGGCTGGACAGAAGCCCGAGGCGGGGCTGCTGGTCAGCCCGATGGAGACAGACCGCCATGACGAGATCGGCCAGGTTTACGCCCATTTTGACCGTATGACTGCAGGTCTGCTGGAAAAACGCCAGGTTGAAGACGCCCTCTCCCGCTATGTCTCACCCGTGGTGGCGGAGAAAATCCTCTCCAATCTGTCACAACCGCGTCTTGCCAACCAGGAGATGGAAGGCAGTATCCTGTTCTGCGACATTGTCGGCTTTACCCGGCTTTCGGAGGATCTCCCCGCTGACGAGGTGGCAGCCCTGCTCAATCTCTACCTGGGCGCTATCGCCGATTCGGCTCATCGTTGCCGGGGAGTCGTGGATAAATTCATCGGTGACAGTGCGATGATTCTTTTCGGTGTTCCCGAAGCCGACAACGAACATGGTCAACAGGCGATTCGCTGCGCCTGGCTGATTCAAGCCATGGTGCGTCATATCAACAAAAAGCGCCGCCAAGCGGGCAAGGAGCCGATCATGTTGCGCATCGGCATCAACAGCGGCACCATGCTTGCCGGGAATATCGGAATCCCTGACCGACTGGAATATACTGTAGTTGGCGATACTGTGAATCTCGCCTCCCGATTGTGCGGCGCCTCGCCCGCTGACGGCATCATGATGAGCCAGGCTACAGCGGAGTTTCCCGGTGTGGCTGAAATGGTGGAATTGCACAGACAGCCAACGCTTAAAATTCGGGGTAAGAAAAATCTTGTCACGCCCTATATTGCGGGAACACCATCGCGGGAATTCGGTCAATGGTTGTTGCGTACCATGACCTACATTTTGAAAAAACAGGTTTGATGAAACAGCCTTTAAAATCAGTAATAGCCTATTTTTCGCTAACCATGCTCGCAGGCTGTCAACTGATTGAAACCAGACAAACAGCACCCGCCCCCGTGGTTGACAATGCGCTCGACAAGAGCCGGCAGCTGGCGGCCAAGGGACGCTATGGCGAGGCGATCAGCCTGCTCGACCGCGCCAGCAGCAACCGGAATCTCAATAATAGTTACAGAAAAGAACTTGAAAGCTTCAGAAACCAGCAAAAGCTGGTCGAGGAGGAGTTGAACGATCAACTCCTCATCAGCAACACCTCGGCACTGAAGAATCAACTGCCGATACTGACCAGACTGACCCAGGCCAGCCCCGACAAGCCCCACTACGCCGATCTCCTCGAAGAGACCCGGGAGACGCTGCAAAGCATGCAACAGGGCCTGTCGGAGTGTGCTTGGCGCCATTTCAAGCGAAACAACGCCCTGGCCAAGGATTGCCTTTCGCTCTCCCTGTCGCTGAAGCAGGACAAGGCCGACCAGAACCTGATGGAACATCTGCTGCAAGAACAGGTGGAGTATAAAAAAGAGGTTGCGCAGAAAGAGCAGGCCAATCGGGAGCATAAGTGGAAAAAGCGTGTCGACAAGAACCTCGCCGAGGCGCGGCGGCTCATCGAGAGCGGACAGCTCAAGGATGCCAGGCGCGCACTGAAGCGGGTATTGAAGGAGTCGCCGAAGAACGAAACCGCGAAAAAGATGCTCGCCGATGTCAATCGAACCCTGGCGAAGTATATCGACAACCTGCTGCTGGCCGGCGACCGTCTCTACCGGGACGGGGAAATCGAGGGCGCCAAGGCGACTTGGCGGGCTGCCCTCACCCTCGATCCGCTGGATCAACGGGCCAGGGAAAAGATCCAGCGTGCGCAACGTGTCCTCAATAACCTTGAAAATCTGAGAAAATCCAATGAGAACGGCGAGAAAAGCCCTTAAATGACTGTTTTTAATATTATTTAATTCACGCCATCAGACAATTGACCATCCCATCGGTTCTGAGTCAGCAACCACCACCCGGCCTCCGCTGGGTTATCAGAAATCTCACAAATCCTGCTAAAAGTGGTGGTTCCTGGATGATGATCCGCTATAATCGCGGCCTGCAATCCCCGTCTCTCTATCGTCCAGGGTTGAAAAAATTCAGAATCGTCTGTAGCCACAGCCCCAACCGTGCAGCAGACATCCGCATATGATCATTGACGTAAAAGATATTGATATACAGATGAAGATTCTGCTGAGACAACTTATTCTCAGTCTTATCTTGGTACCCATGGTGGGTTATGCGGAATCCCTCGATTGGCTACCAACAAGTCCTGTCTCCTTCTATGAGTTGGCGTCCGCGCATGACCTATCCTCTGAACCGTATGGCACTCGCTATTCACTCTCCCTGGATAGCCTCGAGACCACTCCAGCCCTCGATCGACCAAGACCCTACGGTTTCGGCAGGGAACTCAACGATACGAGCCCCGTTGACTACCCGGGATTGAGGCGTGACACAGCCTATTTTTTCGGTTATCAGTTCTTCATCGTGGGACTGTTATATGTCATGCCGGAGGAGGTCTCCTCCTGGTCTGAGGAGGACAAAGAAGAGTATAACTTCAGTAAGTGGTGGGATAATGTCACCGGCCCCCGTTGGGACCCGGATGAATGGTATCTCAACTATATCCTGCACCCCTATTGGGGCATGACCTACTACACCCGGGGCAGGGAACGAGGACTTACAGAGATGGGTGCTTTCTGGTTCTCCTTTACCCTATCCTCGATCTACGAATTCGGGTTGGAGGCCCTGTTCGAACCGGTCTCTGTTCAGGATGTCATTTTCACCCCGACCCTTGGTGCCTGGCTGGGCTGGTACTTAGAGGATACCCGTCGTAGCATCAAGCAGCAGTCCAGCTTCAGCACCTGGGACAAGACCATCCTCATTGCCACTGATCCCCTCGGCACCCTAAACACCATGGTGGACAAGCTGTTCGGGGTTGGCGTTGAGAGCGAATTGGCATTACGCACCTTTTACCAGAGTCCAAAATTGCTGGAGTCCGGGGTAGCCCTCGGGAATGATCCCCATAGCGCGCATACGGATCCAGTGGTACGTGATTACATCGGCGTTCAGCTCACCCTGCACTTTTAGATAGTAGCAGGAGCCCGGTTACCAGTCTTTGATCAATAGACGCGTCGAAACAACCAGATAGCCAACGCCAGGAACAGCAACAGGGGTAAAAAGGCGGCAACCAGGGCATTCATTGAATAGACCACCGCCATATAGGCGAAGGCCCTGTTCAACAGATAGAAGACAATCCCCAGCATGGCGCCGACAAACACCCGTTGTCCGGCTCCCGCACTGCGCAAAGAACCGAAGACAAACGGAATACTCAGAAACAGCATCACCATCGTCACCAGCGGTGTGGTCATCTTGCCCCAGAAGGCAACCTCATAGTTGATCGAGGCCTGACCGTTTTGTTGCAGGTAACCGACATAGCGCCACAGATCCCAGGCAGCCAACATATGGGGCTTCACCGTCAATACATCGAGCGCGGAGGGATCCAGCTGAGCCCGCCAGGCTTGCTCTGGCACTGAAGTTACTGACACCGCCGAGCCGGTGAACTCGCTCTGTTCCACTTCCCGGATGATCCAACCCCCTGACTGATGGCTTGCCCGCTCCGCATGTATCGCCTTGAGAAGACGACCATCATCGCCATATTCATAGATCGAAATATCCGCCAACTCCGAGTTGGGAAGAATCTGCCGGATATTGATGAAGGTATTGCCGTCGCGTGACCAGAATCCGTAACGGGTCTTGAGGCTGATCTGTCCCGACAGAGCCTCGTTTTTCATGCGTTGTGCCTGCTGCTCCGCTACCGGGGCCAGATATTCGCCGATTACCACTACAATCGCGAGCACCAATAATCCCGTCTTCAGCACCGAGATAACGATTCTGCCGATCGAGACCCCTGCCGCGCGCATCGCGAGGAGTTCCGAATTTCCCGCCAATACACCCAGTCCCAACAGACTTCCGAGCAGGGTCGCCAGGGGAAAGAGTTCATAACAGTAGCGGGGCATACCCAAGCTCACAAAGGTGTATGCCATTGATGTGGTGTAGCCGCCCTCCACCTCCTCCAGCTCGGCCACCAATTCAAAGAAGCCGATCAGCACCAGCAACAATGCCAGCACGCCAACGATGCCGATCAACACGGTGCGGCCGATATAGCGATCAAGCAAGGAGATCATGCCATCCCTCTCAACAGCTTGCGGTGCACTCTGCGATAGATGAGGGTATCGGGCAGCAGCAGCAACAACCCGATCAGGGCCAACGTCAGATGGACCCACCAGATACCCATCCACTCCGCGGTTGTGCCGTTGACCATCCAGTTTTCCGCCACCCCCTGAAGACTCAGATAGAGGGTGTAGAGGATAAAGGCCAGCAGCAGGCGGCCGAACGGGCCTTGGCGCGGCATGGAACGGCCGAGGGGAAGACTGAGCAGGGCAAATACCAACAGGCCGAGTATCTGCGCCACTCTGACCTGGAACTCCGCCCGGTCCCTGATCGAATTTGAGGTCAGCAGCGCATGATTAGAGAGCGACTTGCGGTTGATCTTGGCGACAACGCCATCGGAACCCTTGATACGCAAGCCGTAGCGTTCGAATTCGCTGACCCGGTAGTCCGCATCACCTGGTGAACCTTCATATCTAAGCCCATCCTCCAATACCAGATAGCGCTCACCCGACTCTTCGTCGATATATTGATAACCGCGCTGCGCAGTCACCAGACTGAGCACACCTTCCCTTCGCTGCTGCACGAAGACCTTGCGCATCCGTCTCTGTTCACTCGAAATCGACTCCACATAAAGCACAAGGTCGCCCCGACTGTACTCATTGAAGCGACCGGCGCTGATCCCAGCCAATTCTGTCGCCTGTCCGCGCTGGGCACTGATCAGCTCAGCGCTCAAACGGCTCGCCCAGGGCTGCACATAGAGCGATAACCAGCCCGTCAACAGCGCGATAGGGGTCACCACAAGAATCAGTGAACGGTAGAGTCGAAAGTCGCCGACGCCGCAAGAGGCCAGGGCAACCATTTCACTGTCACGGTACATCCTGCCGATCACGTAGAGCACCGCGAAGAAAAAGGCCGGTGGTATCAGGCGTGGAATATAGACCACCAGCTGCAAACCAAGCAGCTGAAATAGCAGATGGCTACTGAGATCTCCACTGGCCACCTCCTTCAGCAGCTTGATGAAGCTGTTACCGAGCATGATCAAGGCGAGCACTAGCAGAATCGCAAGCAGTGCCTTGAACACTTCTCTCATGAGGTAGCGGTCAATCAGTGTGATCAAATATCCTGTCCTGCCTTTGCTGCGTTTATCGTAAAATTAAGATTACACCATGCAAGGTGTTAATTGGTTGATGATTGGGTAGACTTGAGGCAGCTGCTTCAACAGCGGGATCCTGACTTTTCCCTGACCCAAGTGTATATAAAAGTTGAAATTACCACCTATCCTAGTTAACACCAATCTGCAACAAGAATCTGCGAGGCCACCAATTCCATGGATTACCTGTTAAAAACCGGAGACCCTGCCAAACTTAAGACTCCCTGCCTTGTAGTAGGCATCTTCTCCAAGCGCCAACTCTCACCCCTGGCGCAGCAGTTGGACAAATCCTGCAAGGGTGCGCTGCAACGCATAGTGAAACGCGGAGATATGGATGGGGAGAGCGGCCAGCAGTTGCTGCTCTATGATCTGCCCGGAATTGAGGCGGAGCGTATCCTCCTGGTTGGATTGGGTAAACAACGCGAATTCAACAGGAAACAGTATACCAAGTGCGTCACCGCCGTCACCAAGAGCCTGAATCAGAACCATGCAATGGAGGCTATCTGGGGACTCTGCGAGCTACTCAGCGGCGACTTGACCCTGCAACAAGCTATTCGGGAGACCATTGTCAGCGCTGAGGCCAGCCTCTACAAGTTCAGCGAAACCAAGAGTGAAGTCAAAAAAATCCAACGCCCACTGAAACGACTCGCACTCTTCATACACGACCGCCGCCACCTGAAAACGGCCCAGAAGGCACTCTCCCAGGCATCCGCCATCGCTACCGGCATCACGTTGACCAAGAATCTGGCCAATCTCCCGGGTAACCTCTGCACCCCGAGTTATCTTGCTGATCAGGCAAGAAAACTAGGTCGTGACGAGAGCCGCCTCAAGGTGCGTATCCTGGATGAGAAGCAGATGGCCAAACTGGGCATGGGTTCCCTGCTCTCGGTCTCCCGCGGTAGTCGCCAACCCGCGAAACTGATCATCATGGAGTATTCAGGAGGTAGACCCGGCGCCAAACCGGTTGTCCTGGTCGGCAAGGGACTGACCTTCGACGCAGGCGGCATCTCTCTCAAGCCCTCGGCGGCAATGGATGAGATGAAATACGATATGTGTGGCGGCGCCGCTGTCTTCGGCACAATCAAGGCCGCCCTTGCCATGGACATGCCGATCAACGTGATCGGTGTTGTGCCCGCATCGGAAAACCTGCCCGATGGCGATGCCAACAAACCGGGCGATATCGTAACCAGCATGTCGGGACAAACCATCGAGATACTCAACACCGATGCCGAGGGACGCCTTATCCTTTGCGATGCCCTGACCTATTCCGAGCGATTCAAACCGGCGGTGGTGATCGATATCGCCACACTTACCGGCGCCTGCATCGTGGCCCTTGGCAACCAGGCATCCGGATTAATGGCCAATGACGATGCCCTGGCAAAGGAACTGCTTGATGCCGGTAGTGATACGGGGGACCGTGCCTGGCAACTGCCCCTGTGGGACGACTACCAGGAACAACTCGACAGCAATTTTGCCGACATGGCCAATATCGGCGGCAAGGGCGCGGGAACCATCACCGCTGCCTGCTTCCTCTCACGCTACACAAAAAAGTTCAAATGGGCACACCTCGATATCGCCGGTACGGCCTGGCGCAGTGGCGCGCATAAAGGCGCCACCGGGCGACCGGTGGGGCTTCTCACCCAATTCCTGCTAAGGCGTTGCGGTCAATGAGATTGTCGGCCAATGCAAACTGGAGCATGAGATGACGCAGGTCGACTTTTACGTGCTCGATGAGCGTGCTGCAGGAAACCGCTTCACCCTCGCGTGTCGCCTGAGTGAGAAGATCTATCATCAGGGACGCAGGGTATTTATCCACACCGGCTCCGAAGAGGAGTCAAGACATATGAACAGGCTGTTGTGGACCTTTCGCCAGGGCAGCTTCATACCCCATGGAATGGCCAATGAGTGCGATCCTTTGACCACACCGGTGGTTATCAGCCATGACAAGGAGAGCGGAGAGGAGAAGGATGTCCTCATCAACCTGGCACGCGATGTACCCAGTTTCTTCAGCCGATTTGAGCGGGTCGCGGAGATCATCGATCGGGAACCAGAGGTCGTTACGACTGGTCGGGAGCGTTTCCGCTTCTATCGCGACAGGGGCTATCACCTCAACAAACACGACATTAAATAGATGAACAGAGACGACATCTCACAGGATCAGGATTCTGCCATTCCGTTGTTGGAAGATGTGGTTTCAATGGAAGAAATCGAATCGGAATTTATCGAATTTGCCGATGAAGAGGCGGAAATTTCGGACAGTGGTATCCCGGAGTATGACGAAGAGCTTCTCGCCATGCGGGATGACATTGCCAAACAGCTCGAAGTTGACCTGCGAGGCATTGTCACCGAGGTGCTGAATAAGGTGATAGACGACACCACTTCCCGTATCAGCCAGATCCTGCACGACGAACTAGACACTGCTTTGGCTCACCGAATCAGCTACTTGATCGAACAACGGCTGGAAGAGGAATTCGGGCCTCGTCGACAACATGCCAAGGATGACGAGGATCAGGATGCGATAGATATCTATCAGGACGACAACCTCTGAGCAGTATTCACTGCAAATCCCTGCTTGGCTCCAATCATATGCCCGGCCTGCTTGAGATGCATTTTCGCCCACATTTCAGGGATGGTGGACAGTCATGTTTTCATTGAAGATATGAACCACTACGCGAGGGCCAAGTGCATGCAGATTAATTGATTCTAATTCTCCAACCCCGAACGGGTTGCACTGTAATTCGTTTATCGTGCAACTCTCCTAATCATTCTCACATGCTTGCGAACGATTCTTGCCGCTGACATAGAGCCATGCTCCTAAATAGACGCAGCATAACGACAATAGACCCAAAACCAGGTTTTCACTCATTGAATAGTAGGATTGTCCCATTACAAATCCGAAAAATATGACGATGATTGCCAACACCGCGACAACCCGGTATTCAGAGTGATTAACCAATTTTGCACAGAGATAGCCGGCGTATGTTGTAATTATGCAGCCCGAGACAATAGCCACCAATGACACCATCGAAGTTAACTCTATATTAGAGAGTTTGGTAGTTATGACTTCGAGAGAATCACCATTGGACGCGAGTATCATGCCGTAAACTATTGATATCGCAATCCCAATAAACACAGTGGCCGTGATATCCACAACGGTTGCTATTAAAACAGCTCTTACTGCAGAACCTCTTGGCTTTTGGTGACTAGTTAATTCCGATTTCGGTGTCCTATAGACATCTTCATCCATCTATGTACTTCCTGCTTCCGATGTTGGTTCATGTATCGGTTAGCTACATGAGCCCTATAAAATACTATCCAACTTGATTAAAATCCGGAAATGCGCGACCGATTGACAAATTGTTGCGTACTACCACCTAGTCGCTGTATCAGAACGATATATGAGTCTTTTCCGTTAAATCCGCAAAATGTAAATTTTTGTTCACAATCTATACATTACGGATATATCGAATCCTTTACCACTTTCAAACAAAACTCGATGCACAAAGCTGTCCCGATTCAATGTATTGAAGACAGCCAAATCACATTATCGCCATTGGTTTCGGATATAAACTCCTTGAATGGCTTGGGATGCGCTATACCGTACCCCTGACCAAGGTCGATACCCACCCTACGCAGTTCCTCAATAATCTCGTCATTTTCCACGAACTCCGCTATGGTCGTCAACTCCATTGTATCCGCAACCGTCTTGATTGCCTCGACCATTCCTTTATCGAGTGAGTCAGTATTCATATCCTTTATAAACATGCCATCGATTTTCAGAAAATCGACGGGCAGGTTTTTTAAATAGCCAAATGAGGAGAGTCCTGATCCGAAGTCATCCAATGCAAAACGGCATCCCAACTCACGCAGTTCACGGATCATTTTCAATGCACTGGATAGGTTCTGTATGGTCGTTGTCTCCGTAACCTCAAAGGTAATTTTTGAGGGCTTGATTTCATACTGCCGCAATAGTTTTTTCAGAAATCGCGCAATGTTCTGACGACTTAGCGTTCCACCCGAAAGATTAATAAAACAATCCGGATAGTCACCCCTGCATCTTGCCAACATGCGCAGAACTTCTTCTATAACCCAGTAATCGATGCGTTCAACCAGATCATACCTTCCCGCTGCCGGGAGGAAGGCACCAGGAGGTATCAGGTCCCCATCCGCGGTACGCATCTTCAACAATACCTCCACTGCAACAATCAGTCTGTCGTCGCTGTTCAAGTCGACTATAGGCTGAGCGTAGAGGACCATCCGATCCTCCTCCAAGGCACTGTTGATGCGTGAAACCCACTGCATTTCTCCAAGTCTGTTTCTGGTTGTCGCGCTATCCTTTTCATAAACGACAATACGGTTTCGACCTGAATCCTTGGCTGAGTAACAGGCTGCATCAGCGGTACTCATCAGTTGCACCACATTCTGGCTATACAGGTTAATAGGAGAAACGCCTACGCTAAGACTGATTCTAAAACTTTGATGATCCCAGTAAAAAATGTGCTCTTGAACATCCTCGCGTAGTGAATCGATGCGTTCAATTGCCTGTGGCAGAGGACAGTCTATCAAGATGGCGCTGAATTCATCGCCACCCACGCGAGCAAGTACATCGCTCCCTCTAAAGTGTTTGCGCATAAGACGCGCCAACTGACGTAATAATTCATCGCCTGCAACGTGGCCGCAAGTATCGTTCACTATCTTGAATTGATCCAGATCCATAAAACAGAGGATATGTTCTCTACCTCTATTTCTTGCTGACTCCAGGGCACTCTCCAAATGGGACTCGAATGCGCTGCGATTTATTAAATCTGTGAGGCTGTCGTGGCTTGCCTGGCGGTGCAGTTCTGCCTGCAACCGGTATTCTCGGGTAATGTCACGTATCACAATGACCACACCGTCACTCTCGGTATTGTGGCTGCTGACCAGGGTAGCTGTAACCTGAACCTGCAACGTTTCTCCATCCGGGATGAGAAGCGACACTTGCTCATTCACGACCTGATTGGGCATGCTGTCGCGGCAGCTGGCCAGCAACCCTTGTATGGTCCACTCCTCACCGTTGCTCATAAGTCTCAACAATTCGGAAAAATGCAGTCCGATTGGTCTCTCGGAATCTGTCCTGCACAGTCTCGTCGCGGCGGCATTTAGATAAGTGATTGTTCCATTCATATCTACAGCGATCACACTGTCACCAATCGATGCCAATGTGGTATGAGCTTGATTTCGCTCATTTCGCAATGCCTTCTCCGCTGAGCGTTGTGCAGTAATATCCTGAATATAAACGTAGGCCTCGTCAGCAACATCAATCATTTGATAATGCGCAAGCAGATTCACATCTCCGATTTTTTTCTCACCAAACACTTGGCGTTCACCATTGGCAAGGCGTTCAAGGGAACCGGGGTGATTTTCAGGTAACACGCAGATTGGATCGACCTCGTCGAACCTTCGCATCAACTTGGTAAATGCTGGATTTCTGAATGTTATCTTTCCGTTGAGATCAAAAGCGATGATCGGATTCGGGTTTTCACGTGGAAAAGCAGCCAATTGCACATTGCGGGATTCCGTATATTTCAGCTCTTCAACCATTAAGCTAAGGAGATTTGCCTCGTAACGACGGGTCAGAAACAGATAGATCAAAAGTGCAAACAAACTAGTCAGTAGCAACGCGGCAAGAGCTGCCTGGATACTATGCCCCAAGGTCTGTCGGTAGGTATTTTCAAGACTCATGGAAAGGGTTAAGGTGGCAGCACCTCGATAAGAATACGAAATCTCCTTGTTGACTATATATCTGCGTGCGGAAGGTTGGTAAGGACCATAACTTGCAATAATGAAACCATTCCGTGCTACCAACTTTACCTCATCGATATCTTTATGGTTCGCAGCCCATTGTTTAACCAGGGCGGAGAGTGTTTCATAATTGCCCTTCTGGAGTTCGGTCTCGGCAATCAAGGAGATCGTTTCGAGTTGGCTTTTTGCTACTTCTTCGGTGAACTCGATGTGTTCGTTATGATTACTCCAGATTGCAACTGCAATGGCCATAGAAAGCACCAATATGAACAACAAGGTTGCTAGCACAACCCAGGTCAGTGTCGGCAGATGCAATTCCTTGTTCACTCAACCACTCCTCTGGCTCTTAAAGCAGTAAAAATATCTCTTAATTTCTTATAATCGCTCGCTTCCACACTGACCAGGGCAGTTGCCGTCTTTTTTATTGGACGCAGGACCTGACCTGTTTCTGGATTTCCAGCTGTGAGATGCAGTAAATGTCGACGCAGTAATTCTACCCTGTCGTGATCTATGCCTGAGGGAGCTATAAAAAGGTGCTCAGATATATCGGGAGTCGTGGCGACTGCTACAAGTCCTCTATGTTGATACTTCCTGAATACAGCCTCTTTCACGGCACCCGCATCGGCATCTCCAGCAAGTACGGCAAGTGCGACATTGTCATGGCTGTGAAAATAACGGTGACTTGCGAAATCATCAACATCGATACCCGCCTCAAACAATAGCTGCCTGGGTACCAGGTGACTCATAGTCGAGGACTTGCTGCCAAAGGCGAAGTGGGATCCCTTGAGGTCCTCGAGTGTGCGAATGCTACTCCCCTCCTTGGTAAAGATTTTTCCAGTGAAGGTTGGGATTCCATCTATCTCCAGCCGGGCCAATAGATTAGGAACCCCGTATTTATCTGACAATTGTACGAATAATGCAGGCCCGATGAATGCGAGATCCACCTGGTCATTTATGATTGCATCGAAGTGTGACTCGTATGACTCCCCAATCCTCACCTCGACCGGTTTTCCGAAGCTTAGGCTCAGATATTCCGCCAATGGAGTGAACATCGCCCGAAGTTCCGCATGGGAACGATAAGGATGAATCCCAAGAACCAGAGACTCCGTACTGCCTGTTGCGGTAGTAATACAAATGAGCGTTAGGGCGACTACCCTAACCGCTAACCGTTTCATCCATAAACTGGTCCAAGGTGTGTTTAGCATACACTCCCAATCCCGGGTTCGGGGTTTCTCCTAAAATTAATCCATCACCCCTATCCAACCACAATTTCTGAAGTGTTTAAGCATATCCTAGTAGCAACGGCAGAATCTACAAAAAAAGCGGTTGGGTATCAGGCGGATCCCATGTGAAGCATCTTCTGCTCTTTCCGACTTCGATTGACTATTTTTCTGCAGATTTTCTTTTCCAGCATCGCCATGATATCGCCGTCAAGCTCATCCGCTGCCCTGTTTTCACCACCCCGACGAAGACTTGCAGCCATAAGTTCTAGCTCTCTGATACTGCCTTTCACCCGGTTTCGCCTTTGGCGCGCACTACCCACACCCGTTTTAAACTGCCACTTTTGGTCGTCGGTTATCAGTAAATGAGGAATTACATTCTCTTTCAGCATATCGGTCACCGCTATTTTATTGTGACAATCTTGTTGTTATCGAGACGACTGCATTTGTCAAAATCAGTCTGTAAGTTAAATATAACTCTATAATTTTTCACGAAAAGTGATCTTTTACGCTGGAATAGTGTGAAAAATGCACATGTTGCGGTGCCTCGCGTCCTGTCTAACGAAGGGTTCGAATCAAAGCCTCCCTGTCCACCAAATCAATAGGGGCCGAGGGACTCCTTTGCCTGGGTGCCGACTGATGGGAGGGATTGATTCGCCTTCGGCTCACCCCTCCGGGGCACCTTCGCTTCGCTCGGCGTCCTGCGGCGCTTCGCGCCTGGTCGAACGAAGGGTTCGAATCAAAGCCTCCCTGTCCGCCAAATAAATAGGGGCCCTGTTGGGCCCCTATTTATTTGGCGGAGAG
>NATV01000078.1 GCA_003094535.1 gamma proteobacterium symbiont of Ctena orbiculata
GGTTGACAGGCCTCAGCTTCAGTATAGGACGCGGATCAGGGATGCGTTATCGGTCAATAACTACTCAATAGCTGGGCGTTCGCCGGAGATGGTCTCGAGCTGAATCTCTTCGTTGCCGCGCCAACCGCCAATGGTGAGGCGGGTGCCGGGGGGTTGACTGGCAATCAGCTGCACCAGCTGTTGGGAGTTGTCGATCCTGGTGCTGTTGACACGGGTGATGACATCGCCCGGCCGCAATCCCGCTGTGCTTGCCGGGCCGTCCTCCATGACACCGGTAACCAGGATCCCTTCGCTATTGTGCAGGCTGAAGGCCTCCGCCAGTTTATCCGTGACATCCTGACCCTGGATGCCAAGCCAGCCCCTGACCACATGCCCGCTGCTGATCAGTTGCTGCATGATGCCCTCGGCCAGGTCGAAGGGTATCGCAAATCCGATACCGTGGGAGCCGCCGGTCTTGGAGAAGATGGCGGTGTTGATGCCGATCAGCTCGCCACGGGCGTTGACCAGGGCACCGCCGGAGTTGCCCGGGTTTATTGCGGCATCTGTCTGGATAAAGTTCTCGAAGGTATTGATCCCCAGATGGGAACGCCCGGTGGCGCTGATGATGCCCATGGTGACGGTCTGGCCGACACCAAAGGGATTGCCGATGGCGAGCACCACGTCGCCCACCTGTTGCCTACCGGAGCTGTCGATCCGGATCGCCTGCAGGGGGGTGTCGGTGTCGATCTTCAATACAGCCAGGTCCGATTCCGCATCGCTGCCGACGATACTGACACTGACGCTCTTGCCGTTTGCCAGCACCACCTTGATCTCGTCCGCACCCTCGATGACGTGGTGGTTGGTCAACAGGTAGCCATCCTCCGACACGATGACCCCGGAGCCGAGACTGGTGTCGAGGCGGCGGCGGGTCTGCTCCGGCAGCATGTTGCCGAAGAGATGCTGCAGCAGGGGATCGCGAAAGCGCAGCGACTGGGATTCCGTGGTGATCTTGGCAGTAAAGATATTGACCACGGAGGGGGAGGCGCTGGCAACCGCTTGCGCATAGGAGAAGGGACCACTCTCTCGCGGCATGTCGATGGCGGGTCTCGACACCTGGGGCGGGTTCAGCGCCGGCGCCTTCTCGGTCTGCTGCGGGAGCATGAAGAGGACCACGAAGGCCCCCGCCAATCCGGCAGTCACGGCGGTGAGAAGCAGTGAAAGTAGTTTTCGCATACGCATCGAATTGAGTAACCTAGGGCCTGTTAATACCAATTTCTGGCAAACATAGCATGATTGATATTCTATCGCTCGAATCCTATTGCAATGAACTGTTGTCGGTGGCTGCGTTCAACGACTACTGTCCCAATGGCTTGCAGGTGGAGGCCACGACGCAAGTTGAGAGACTGATGTTGGGGGTCACCGCCTGTCAGTCCCTGATCGAGGCGGCGGAAGCATGGGGGGCGGATACCCTGCTGGTCCATCACGGCTACTTCTGGAAGGGTGAGGGAGAGCCGTTGCGTGGTATCAAGGCCAACAGGGTCGGCGCACTCTTCCGGCAGCGGACATCGCTGCTGGCCTACCATCTTCCCCTCGATGCCCATGCGGACTACGGCAATAACAGGCAGCTGGGCGAGCGCCTGGGTCTGATCCCTGCAGCCCCCATCTCCGATCAATCACTGATCTGGGAGACGAGATTGCCGGAACCGACGACCCCCCAGGCCCTCGCTCAACGCATCGGCGACCGTCTCGGGAGGGTCCCGACCCATATCGCCCCGGACGGACGTCCGCTAACCCGTATCGGCTGGTGCAGCGGCGCCGCCCAGGGCGCCATCGAGGAGGCGGCCGAGCTGGGACTGGATGGCTATATCTCGGGGGAGATATCGGAACAGACGGTCCATCTCGCCAGGGAGTTGGGGATCCACTACTATGCGGCCGGACATCATGCAACCGAACGCTACGGAGTACAGGCCCTGGGTGCCCACCTGGCTGAAAAGTTTTCCCTCGAGTATCGTTTTGTCGATGTGGAGAATCCCGTCTGATCGTAACCGCCTTGTAACATCAGCCTATTAATTATGGTTTTAGATTCAATCCACCTTGACCTGCATAGCGGCTTGATGGAAAATGCTCGGTTAGTTTCTGTGGTTTTTAACTATATTCTAATGTCCTGAATATGGGGCTGCGCATGGACCGTCAGGCCCTTTGTCCAGCTCGTGTTTAGTATCTGTGGAGTCCTATATGAACGCAGATGGCGTTGATTTGAAAAAACGACGTACCCTGACCCTCGCGACCAGCGCGGTAGGGGCGGTTGGCACCGGTTTCGCGATCTATCCATTCCTGGCGGCCTGGGCCCCCAGCGAAAAAGCGAAGGCGGCCGGTGCCCCTGTGGAGGCGGATATCAGCAAGCTTGAGCCGGGCCAGCTGATGCGCGTCAAGTGGCGCGGCAAGCCGGTCTGGATCGTGCATCGCACCGATCAGAATCTGCAGGATCTGAGTTCACTGGAGAGCATCTTGCTCGATCCCAATTCAGACGATACCGGACAACAGCCGGACTACTGCAAGAACCCCGAGCGCGCGATCAAAGGCAAGTACCTGGTCGCGATCGGCATCTGTACCCATCTGGGCTGCTCGCCCACCTATCGTCCCGACATGGCACCGGAAGATCTGGGTCCGGAATGGAAAGGCGGCTTTTTCTGCCCCTGCCATGGCTCCAAATTCGACCTCTCCGGCCGGGTCTACGCTGGCGTCCCCGCACCAAAGAACCTAGAAATTCCCCCCTATCAGTATCTATCTGATTCGAGGATCCTGATCGGTACCGATGGAGGAGCAGCCTGATGAGTATGATGAAGAATTTTATGGGCTGGATAGACGACCGCTATCCCATGACCAAGGTGTGGAACGAGCATCTGGCCCAGTACTATGCTCCGAAGAACTTCAACTTCTGGTATTTCATGGGCTCGCTGGCATTGCTGGTGCTGGTGATACAGATCGTCACCGGTGTCTGGCTGGCGATGAGTTACAAGCCCGATGCCGAACTGGCCTTCGGTTCGGTTGAATACATCATGCGCGATGTGGAGTGGGGCTGGCTGATCCGCTACTTGCACTCCACCGGGGCCTCCGCTTTCTTCGTTGTGATCTACCTGCATATGTTCCGCGGCCTGATGTACGGTTCTTATCGTAAACCCAGGGAACTGCTGTGGATCATCGGCGTCATTATCTATCTGGCGATGATGGCCACCGCCTTCTTCGGCTACCTGCTCCCCTGGGGTCAGATGTCCTACTGGGGCGCCCAGGTTATCGTCAACCTCTTCTCCGCGGTGCCGGTGATCGGCCCCGACCTGGGGGTCTGGGTACGCGGCGATTATGTCATCTCCGACGCCACCCTGAACCGTTTCTTCGCGCTTCACTTCCTGCTGCCCTTCATCCTGGCCGCATTGGTGTTTATCCATATCGTCGCCCTGCACAAGGTCGGTTCCAACAACCCGGACGGTATCGAAATCAAGAAGGGCCCCAAGGGCAATCGCTGGAGCGACACGGCACCGGCTGACGGTATCCCTTTCCATCCCTACTACACGGTGAAGGATATCGCCGGCGTGGCGGGCTTCCTGTTTCTCTTCGCCGCCGTCGTCTTCTTCGCTCCGGAGATGGGAGGCTACTTTATCGAGCATCCCAACTTCGAACCGGCCAATCCCCTGAAGACACCGGAGCACATCGCTCCCGTCTGGTACTTCACGCCGTTCTACGCCATCCTGCGCGCGGTACCCTCGATAGCGGGTTCCGCCTTCCCCGGTGTGGTGGCGATGTTTGCTTCGATTCTGATCATGTTTTTCCTGCCCTGGCTGGATCGCAGCCCGGTGAAATCGATCAAGTATAAAGGCATGTTGTACAAGGTCATCCTCTGGCTCTTCGTCCTCGACTTCATCATGCTCGGTTACCTCGGGGTAAAGCCCACCACTGATCTCTACAAGCTGACGGCCCAGATTGGCACCATCTATTATTTCGCCTTCTTCCTGTTGATGCCAATCTACAGCAAGATCGATAAGACCAAACCCGTGCCAGAGAGGGTGACCGAATGAAAAAGCTGATTGTTGCATTTCTGTTAGCCGCGGTGCCCATGCTGGTCATGGCTGCGGGCGGTGGGGCGCATCTGGACGATGCGGATATCGACCTCGGTGATCAGGCCTCGCTGCAGCGTGGCGCCAAGTACTTCGTCAACTACTGCCTGAGCTGCCATTCGGCCCAATTTCAGCGCTACAACCGCATGGCCAGGGATCTGGGTCTGACTGAGGCCGAAGTGATTGAAAATCTGATGTTCACCACCGATAAGATCGGCGACACCATGAAAATCGCCATGACCATGGAACAGGGTACCGAGTGGTTCGGCAACCCCCCGCCCGACCTCAGCGTGCTTGCCCGGGCCCGTGGTGTGGACTGGATCTATACCTATCTGCGCAGCTTCTATTTGGATGAGAAACGTCCCTTCGGTGTTAACAACATCGTATTTCCGGACGTAGGCATGCCCCATGTTTTATGGGAGCTGCAAGGTTCACAGAAGGCTGTATTCAAACTCGTCAAGGATTCGGCTGGAAACGATGTCGAGAAGTTCGATCACTTCGAGCCGGTATCGGAAGGCCTGTTGAGCCCGGCGGAGTATGATCAGGTCGCCCGGGATCTGACCGCCTTCATGAGTTATATCAGCGAGCCGATTCAGATGGAACGCAAACGCCTGGGCGTCTGGGTATTGCTCTTCATCGCCGTATTCTTCGTCCTTTCTTACCTGCTCAAGAAGGAGTACTGGAAAGACGTACACTGATCACAATTAGCCAAGATCTGACAAAAAGGCGCGCAGTTGCGTTATACTGTGCGCCTTTTTTGATGTCACAACAATTTTGGCCCCCTGCCAGGCACCCATTTTGCCGGGCATGGCGGATATCCAGGAGAGAGGCTATAAATGGCGGCAGTTGCGAATAAACGCTCAGTGATGACCCTCTATTCGGATCCCACGGATCCCTATTGTCATCGAGTCAGGCTGGTGCTGGCGGAGAAGAACATCACCTACGAGGTCTCGGATATCGATCCATTGAATGTGCCCGAAGAGGTAATGGAGCTGAATCCCTACGGTACCCTCCCTACCCTGGTGGACCGGGACCTCAAGCTCTACGAGTCCCGTATTATCATGGAGTATCTCGACGAGCGCTTTCCCCATCCGCCTCTGCTGCCGGTGGATCCGGTCTCGCGCTCAACCTCGCGCCTGTTGATGTACCGTGTTGACAATGACTGGTATAGCCAGATGGATATCATTCTCAGCGGCAAAAAGGAGGCGACAAAGGCACGCAAGGAGCTCCGCGAGAGCCTTATTTCGACCGCACCGGTTTTCAGTGCAAAACCCTTTTTCATGAGCGATGAATTCACCCTTGTCGATTGCGCCATTGCGCCGCTGCTGTGGCGTTTGCAGGAGCTGGGCGTGGAGATTCCCGCGAGTGCGAAAGGTGTGCATGAGTATGCCAAGCGCCTGTTCGAGAAGGAGTCGTTTATCAAGAGCCTCTCCGAGGCCGAGCAGGAGATGCGCGGCTAGTCCCATGTCTGAAATGTCATCCAACCGTCCCTACCTGATACGGGCGCTCTATGACTGGTTGGTGGACAACGGCACGACGCCCTATCTGATGGTAAATACGACCCTGGATGGGGTTGTGGTTCCACAACAGTTCATTGAGGATGGACGCATTATTCTGAATGTCGATCCAGCCGCCGTTTCAGGTCTTACCCTGAACAACGACCTGATCAGCTTCAGTGCGCGTTTCGGCGGAAAGGCGGAGGAGATCCTGATACCCCCGCGCGCGGTTATGGGTATCTATGCCAAGGAGAATGGCCAGGGGATGCTGTTTCCCGAAGAGGAGGTGGACCTGGATGACGGTCCAGGCGACGAGCCCGATCCCTCCAAGCCTGGCAAAAGGCCATCGCTGAAGGTGGTCAAGTAGTCCGCCGGCCAGGGGGCTCACTGCCGGTCAGGTCCTCTCTCCATTGTCGGCAGGTCGATGTGAAGACTGACATTCTCCCTGCCCAACATAACGAGATACCCGGTTCGCCTGCCTGAACCTTCAAGACTATAGTCAAACTCATAGACACGGCGCAGTTTCAGCCCGCTGCGCAGCCAGCGAATCCCCAGACGATGCAGGGCGACGGTCTGATCGAGAAACTGCACCCCGTGGCTTTGGCAGGCGCTGCGGCTGATCTGGATTGCGATTTCACGAACCCGTAGACTGTCGCGCCAGAACCAGATCAGGGCCAGCAGGACGATCAGCAGGTTGAGGGTTGAATAGGACATACAGGTATAGCTTATGGGACAAATACGCATTGTAACGGCAGACATCACCCAGCTGGAAGTGGATGCAGTCGTGAATGCCGCCAATCGTTCGCTGTTGGGGGGAGGCGGCGTGGATGGCGCCATCCACCGCGCTGCCGGTCCGCAGCTGCTTGCCTACTGCGAGGGGCTGGGAGGCTGCCCCACCGGCGAGGCCCGGTTGACGCCCGGTTTCCAACTCCCGGCAGCGTGGATCATCCATACCGTGGGACCGGTATGGAGTGACGGCAAGCAGGGTGAACCCGAGCTACTCGGCGCCTGTTACGAAAACAGCTTTAAACTGGCGGTGGACAAAGGGTGTCGAAGCATCGCCTTTCCAGCGATCAGCACCGGGGTCTACGGCTACCCGAAGCGGGAGGCTGCAGAGCTCGCCCTGGGTGTCATGAAGGCGTGGCAAGCGCGGTTTGAGGAGATAATCGCCTGTTGCTACAGCGATGCCGATGCGGAGATCTATCGGCTGCTCTGTCCTGAGTGTGGTGGTGGGCAGTAATGAAAAGTCCGCAAATGAACGCGAATACTGATTTACTCGTTCCAATGTTCATGGCATGAACTAGAAGGAGTCACGGTGGCTGGCGTAGCTCTTTCTCCGCTGCTACGAAAGAGCTACGCCAGCCACCTCCGTTCTGCAATTAAGGCAGGAGGGTTAAGGCCTAAACCGTGCGCCTAGCCGCACCCTACATGTACAAGTTATATTTGGGTTTATTCGCGTCAATTTGCGGATAAATAGAGATTTGGTTGGTAAGATGCGGTTTGATCCAGTGGATAAGAGCTAACAGGCCCTGAGTGAGTAAAGATGTTTCGTTGGTTGGACAGAATGTCGTTGCCGATGGTCGCATTGCCAGCGATTTTGCTTGGACTTGCCCCCTTTGTTCCCGAGCCCCATCTGTGGGAGAAGCTGAAGATGCTGGCGGCGGGTACCCTGCATCGCCCCATCGATATCTTTGATCTGCTGCTGCACGGCGTGCCGGTGGTTCTGCTGGTGATCAAGTTGATTCGCGGGGAACGGGAAAGCACCTGAGCGATGCGATGCCTTCCCAGGCAGGGGCGTGGAAACGATCTAGAGAATATCGCCTTATTATGATGTAGGGTGCGGCAAACCGCACCCTACATGTTTCTGATCTTCTTTTGGTTATCGCTGGGTATGCGTTGGACCCTTCATATGCCGGCTGATGGTGTCGTCACTCTTTTGCCGCGCTGAGGCGGTCGAGGCGCAGGCGTTCGCGGTCGTCAAACAGGTGTTTCGAACCGATCCATACCGCGGCCATGGCGCCGAATCCGGTGCCCGCGGCAATCAGCAGCATAATCAGTATCTGGTATTTGCTCGCCTCGAACGGGGGGGCGCCGGCGAGGATCTGGCCGGTCATCATGCCGGGAAGACTAACCACCCCGGCGGCGGCCATGGCATTGATTATCGGTATCATGCCGCTGCGCAGGGCGTTGCGCCGGAGTTCCCGAATCGCCTCTTCCCAGGTATGACCCAGGACCAGGCGTGCCTCGATCTGCTGTCGTTGCTGCCAGGCATTGTGGGTCAGATGATCGAGAGAGATCGCGACCCCGGACATGGTGTTGCCCAGCAACATGCCAAGCAGGGGGATCAGGTACTGAACGTGATACCAGGGTTCGGCCTGGATGATGATCGTGAGTGCCAGCAGGGTGACGGTGAAGGAGGAGATGAACATCGACAGGGTGCCGACACCCATGCCCCATACGCCGCGAAAACGGCGCTGTTGCCTGGCCAGGACCTCGTAGCCTGCGACAAGGAGCATGAACAGCGCGAGCAGGGCGATCAGCAGGGGATGGGACTGGACAAAGAGGAACTTCAGCACCAGGCCCAACAGTAACAATTGCACCACCGTGCGCAGTGAGGCGATCAGCAGTTGGCGCTCGATCCCCAGGGAGAGCCTTAACGACAACAGGGCCAGTACCATCACCAGTACCGCTGACAATATCAGGTCTAGGGTCGACAGTTCTATCAGCGTCATCGTTTCACCTGGAGGCGTCCATCGGCGATATGCCACATCCGATCACCGACCCGCCGTTGTTGCTCGGGATCGTGGGTCACCCAGAGCACCGCGGTGTTGTTATCCCTGCGCCATTGACGTAGCACCCCCTCCACCCGGTCGATATTTTTCTGGTCCAGGTTTGCGGTGGGTTCGTCGAGCAGCAGTACCCCTGGCCTGTTGCAGAGCAGTCGTACCAGGGCCAGGCGCTGTCGTTCACCGCTGGAGAGGCGGCTGATCTCCCACTGCATGGCGTCGGCGGAGAGGTCGAGCCGATCCATCAATTCCGGGTCGGACCGGGGGAAATGGTCGCCTACCCGCTCTCTCCACCAGGCGCTCTCCGCGGGGAGCAGTCCCACCTCTCTGCGCCATGCCGGGGCGCTGAATGCGTTCATCTCCTTGTCATCGAACCAGGCTTCCCCCTGATGGGGATCGAGATCGGCCAATGCCCTCAGCAGGCGCGACTTGCCGCTGCCGGAAGGACCGCTCAGGGTAATGCACTCCCCGGCTGAAACCTGCAGGTCAATGGGTTCGAGCAGGGGTGATCTGAACTGTTTCAGGGTCAGGCTGCCCATCAGCCCAGGCGCTCGAAGAGTAGGTCCCAAACGCCGTGACCAAGCCGCTCTCCCCGCTGCTCAAACTTGGTCATCGGTCTGGTCCCGGGACGCGGGGCGTAGTTGCCCTCCCCGGCCTGGTTGCGAAAACCGCCATGTCGGCTGAACAGCGCCATCATCTGCTCCGCATAGGCTTTCCAGTCGGTGGCCATGTGGATCACGCCCCCGGGTTTGAGTGCCCGATGAATCAGCTCGGTGAACTCCTGGCGCACGATGCGGCGTTTGTGGTGGCGTCTTTTATGCCAGGGATCGGGAAAATAGAGCAACACCCTCTGCAGGGCGGCCTCGGGCAGGTGGTGACGCAGCAGCTCCATGGCGTCGCTCTGCAGGATGCGTACATTCCGAGACTCCTGCGCGGCCAGGGTGAGCATCAGGTGACCCACCCCCGGACTGTGCACCTCGACGCCGAGGAAGTCCTGTTCCGGATGGCGCGCGGCCAGTTGGGCCAGCGCCTCGCCATTGCCGAAGCCGATCTCCAGGGTGACCGGCGCCTCCCTGCCGAACAGAGATGCAAAATCGAGCAGCCCCTGATCCAGGGATAACCCGTAGCGGGGCCACAACTCCTGGAACGCCCGTTGTTGGCCCTCTGTCATCCGCCCCTGTCTCAGGACATAGCTGCGAATGGGACGATGAAAGGATTCAGCGGGCATGGTCAGGTTAGTATGACGGAAGTCGGTGGGGGGATCAGAAAAAGAGTCCTTCAAGCGGCGACGACGCGGAGGCGAATCGCTTCGCCGGCATCCTTCCGGCCAGGTAGGCCTCGCGGCCTGCCGCGATCGCTTTTTTCATCGCGGATGCCATCAGCACCGGCTTCTCCGCGGCGGCGATGGCGGTGTTCATCAATACCCCGTCGCAACCCAGTTCCATGGCCACGGCGGCATCGGAGGCAGTGCCCACGCCGGCATCCACCAGCACCGGGACCTTGGCATTTTCCACGATGGTCAGGATATTGAGCCGGTTGCGGATGCCCAGACCCGATCCGATCGGCGCCGCCAGGGGCATCACCGCGACACAACCCAGCTCCTCGAGCCGCTTCGCCATGATCGGGTCGTCGTTGGTGTAGACCATCACATCGAAACCGTCCTTGATCAGCTCTTCCGCCGCCGACAGGGTCTGAACCACATCGGGGAAGAGGGTCTTTTCATCGCCCAGCACCTCCAGCTTGACCAGGTTGTGCCCATCCAGCAGCTCCCTGGCGAGGCGGCAGGTGCGGACCGCGGTCCTGGCATCGTAGCAGCCGGCGGTATTGGGCAGATAGGTGAACTCGTCGGGGGGGAGCACGGAGAGGATATTGGGTTGATCCTTCTCCTGGCCGATATTGGTTCGGCGCACCGCGATGGTGACGATCTCGGCACCGCTGGCGTCGATGGCTTCGCGGGTCTCCTGCATATCCTTGTACTTTCCGGTACCGACCAGCAGGCGGGAGTTGAAACTGCGTCCGGCGACACTGAAGCTGTCATTTTGGTTATCGTTTGGCATCGGCATACTTTCTGGTTGATGGATGATTCGGTGAGGAGGGGGAGACCAGGTTTTATTCAACCGCCCCCGACGGCCTGTATGATTTCGATACGGTCCTGCTCGTGGAGCTGATGCTGATCGAAGGTGCTGCGCGGCACCAACTCTTCATTGACCTCAACGGCAATACGTTGACCGCCGAGATCGAGCAGTTCGATGAGCTTTGCCATGTTCGCTGCTTCGGGAATTTGCTTTTCCTCGCCGTTTAAGTAAATCTGCATATCTATCTGATCTCTATTGGGGCCAAAACGGAATTTTACCTCATCTTGAGACAACAAAGTACGTGTGAGTAGAGCGACGCCTCTTGCGCGGTTCCGCCAAGGGTATGGAAGAGGGGCGTCTGTGACGATTACCGGCAGCGTCCAGGGAGCGGAGGCGAAGGCAATTGATTCGCCCATCCCGCAACCGTAACAAGGTGGTTATCGGTCGCGTCCGGATAGCAACAATATAATGATAAAAGGCCGATCGAAGCCCTGGTTGCGATTGCGCCATGACTGGAGTCGATACGTGAAGTGGAGTGAAGACCTGATATCCCCGGAACAGGCCGGAACCCTGGATGGACTGTTTCTGCAGCGCGCGCGCCGAACACCGGATACCGTGGCCTATCGACACTATCACCGATACAACAAGCAGTGGTACGAGCTCACCTGGGGCGACATGGAGCGACAGGTGACGCGCTGGCGCCAGGCACTCTCGGCTGAGGAGCTGGAGGAGGGAGACCGGGTCGCCATACTGCTGCGCAACAGCCCAGAGTGGGTGATGTTCGACCAGGCCGCCCTCTCCCTGGGCTTGGTGGTTGTACCCCTCTATACCGATGACCGCGCGGACGCCATCGCCTACATCCTGCGGGACGCGGCGGTCAAACTGCTGCTGGTACAGGACAGCGGCCGCTGGAACCGGATGGCCGATTCGGTGGAGGAGCTGCCGCAGCTGCAGCGGGTGGTGGTGCTAGAGACGGATCGCCAGCCGCAGTCGGTGGAAGACGAGCTGGTGCGCGAGGCGAAACACTGGCTGCCGCCCCGGGGTGAACCGCTGAAACGGCGTTATGCCGATCCCGAGAACCTGGCCTCCATTGTCTATACCTCCGGCACCACCGGCCGCCCGAAGGGGGTGATGCTGAGCCACTACAACATGCTCTCCATCGCCCACGGTTCACTGACCGTGGTGGATTGCTACCAGCAGGACAGCTTTCTCTCCTTCCTGCCCCTCTCGCATACCCTTGAACGGACGGGAGGCTACTATCTGCCGATGATGGCCGGTGCCAGCGTCTCCTTCGCCCGTTCCATCCCCCAACTGGCGGAGGATCTGCAGCATATCAGGCCCACCGCGATCATCGCGGTGCCGCGGATCTTCGAGCGGGTCTATGCCCGGGTCCAGGACCAGCTGCAGAACAAGACGCCGTTGGCGCGCCTGCTGTTCAACATGGCCCTGAAGATCGGGTTCGGGGAGTTCGAATATCGCATGGGTCGCCGGTCCTGGTTTCCCGGCCTGCTGCTGCACCCCCTGCTGCGCAAGCTGGTTTCGGGGAAGATTCTCGACAAGCTGGGCGGACGCCTGCGGGTCGCCGTCAGCGGCGGGGCCGCCATCTCGCCGGAGATCGCGCGGGTCTTTCTCGGACTCGGTCTGCCGATGCTGCAGGGATACGGCCTCACCGAGACCAGTCCGGTGATCAGCGTCAATCCGATGCACAATATCAAGCCCGAGAGTGTCGGCGTGCCGTTGCGCGGCGTCACCGTGAAGATCGGTGACGACAGCGAACTCCTGGTAAAGACGCCGGGGATGATGCTCGGTTACTGGAACAACCATGCGGCGACCGCCGAGATGATCGATCCCCAGGGCTGGCTGCACACCGGGGACCAGGCGCGCATCGACGACGATGGCCATATCTACATCACCGGCCGCATCAAGGATATCCTGGTGCTGTCGAACGGGGAGAAGATCCCGCCCTCGGATATGGAGATGGCGATCGCCCTCGACCCCCTGATAGAGCAGGTCATGGTGGTGGGTGAGGGCAAGCCCTACCTGGGGGCGTTGGTGGTGCTCAATCCCGATCTGTGGAACGGCTTCGCCGAGGAGTACGATCTCGATCCGTCGCTGCCGGCCAGCCTTGGGGACGAGCGGCTGCACAATGTGGTGCTGAAACGCATTCGCATGGCGCTACGGGATTTTCCCGGCTATGCGAAGATCCGCCGGGTGGCGCTGCTGCTGGAGCCCTGGACCATCGACAACGGGCTGATGACACCGACCATGAAAATCAAGCGCCAAAAGGTGTTGCAGCATTGCGGTAGCCAGGTCGAGTCACTCTACGGCGATGGTCTGGTGTAGCCTTGTCGGTCCCTGCCGCGGGTCCGTGATCGCTTGCCGCGGCGGCATGACAGGAAATTGATGGCGATGTAGACTTGTGGTCAGGCGGGTATCGTATATCGGTATTACCCTGGCTTCCCAAGCCAGAGAGACGGGTTCGACTCCCGTTACCCGCTCCAGTTCACTCCAGACGGCCCTTGTCGGTGCAGATGAGGCGATAGCGTTCCAGGGCGGCATGCCGACGCTGCGGCCTGCCTTTCAACGCCTCGATCTCGTTTGCCAGTTGGGCGCAACGCTCCGCCTCCCCTTCCTCTGCCTGCGGGGCCTGGGTGAAAGGGTGTTCCTTGGGCGCAAACATGATCGAGTCGCCCTTCTCCGCCATCGTCTCATCGACAGCGCCAATCAGCAGGAATGAAAGCGTTATCAACTGCTTCAACACAATTGAATCCTTTGTAAACTAAGTGAACTGAACAATGGTCTGCTTATGCAGGGAAAGTCTACCGCTGTTAGTGTAGTCTACTGGAGGTTACACCGGCACAAACCTTTAAAATGTAGGGATAAGGCGCAGCTGCGCCCATGTATGGTAAATAAAAGGATTTCTAACTACAGATCCGTCAAATCGAGCTGTCAAAGCGTGGCTCGCTTCGAGTGAGGAATAGCATGAAAAAACAGACTGGGTTGATGCTATTGGCACTGCTTACCCTGGCGGTGACCCTGAAGAGCCATGCCCTGGGATTGCACCTGTTGGATTTTATGCCGGCCAAGTATTTCACCGAAGCGGATTGGGACATGGCCAAGGCAAGTGCCGGCAAAGCGCTGCAGCAGGGAAAAGCGGGCGAGGTGTTTGCCTGGCGCAATGAGGCCAACCGCCACCGGGGTGCCTACCGGGTGCTCAACAGTCTGGAGGTGGCAGGCAAGCGTTGCCGGGATCTCTACATCCAGCACAGTGCGGGCGGTTACCGGGGAGGGGGCAGCTATCGCTTCTGCCAGATGGAGGATGGTGAGTGGAAAACCACGGGCAGGACGCCCGATGAATAAAAAATTTACGAACAGGGCGTGAATTTACGGGTGGCTATGCCTTAGTATTCAATGGAGATGGCAGATTTCGATGCGAGAGCTCTATCAGGCGGCGGACCGAGTGGAAGCGCAGGTGCTCAAGGATTACCTCGATCGGGAGGGTGTAGAGACGGTGATCATCGGTGATCACCTGAGCGGTGCGGTAGGGGAGTTGCCGGCGGACATCTTTCCCACCCTCTGGGTGCTCGACGAAAACGATCTGGAGCGGGCAAAACGGCTCACCGAACGGTTTTTCAATCGTCCCCCGGTTAGTGGCACGGCCTGGCGCTGTGCGGTCTGCGGTGAGCGTATCGAACCGGGATTCGAAGTATGCTGGAATTGTGGAAGCCCAAATCCGAACGATAACGAATAAGGAGTAAATCATGGGCAAGACACTGAAAGTGCTTGGGTGGCTGGTGGGAATGATCCTGCTGCTGGTGATTGCAGCGATCATCCTCATTCCCATGTTTGTCGATCCCAACGACCATAAAGAGCGGATCGTGGCCGAAGTGAAAAAGGCGACCGGTCGAGACCTCGCGATCGAGGGCGATATCGGGCTCTCCGTCTTTCCCAGACTTGCATTGGAGCTCAACGGCCTGACCCTGAGCAACGCCAAGGGCTTCGAGGCCAGTGAGTTTGCCGCCGTGAGGCATGCCGAGGTGGGGGTGAACCTGGTGCCGCTGCTGTTCAGGCAGCTGGTGGAAGTCGATACCGTGCGCATCGAAGGGCTCAAGCTCAATCTCGCCAAGTCCAAGAGCGGTGCCACCAACTGGGATGACATGCTGGGTAAGGCTGATGCGGATCAGACCCCGCAAGCCGATGAATTCCAGGCACAGGGCGAAGCGGCGCTGCCCGCCTTCACCATCGGTGGCTTGGATATCAAGGAGGCAAACCTGGTGTGGGACGACCAATCCACCGGAGAACGCTTTCAGGTGGAAAACATCTACCTGCAGACCGGTATGTTGGCACCCGGCCGCGATGTCGAGTTGAGTTTCGGTATGGATCTGGCCAGCCGGAAGCCGATGATGAAGGGTAATCTCAAGCTGACGTCCCAGATGCTGGTGAACCCGGAAAAGCAGTTGTATAGCATGCAGGATGTGCAGCTGGCCGTTAATCTCACCGGTGAGGGCATACCGGAAGAGGGGGTTGAGGGCCTGCTGGAGGGCAATCTGCTGGTCAACCTGTCGAGCAACACCCTGGATCTGCACGATCTGGTGCTGTCATCCGGCAAACTCAAACTCAGCGGTCAGGTGCAGGGGGAGAATATCCAGACCGATCCCTCCTTCAAAGGCGGTTTGAAACTGGCTGAATTCAATCTGCGGGAGTGGATGAAGCAGTTCGGCCTGCCGCTGCCGGAAACGGCTGACGAAGAGGTACTGCAATCCTTCTATTTGACATCGGATTTCACCGCCTCCAGCGATCAGCTGGTAATGAAAAACCTGTTGCTGGAGCTGGATCAGACCAAACTCAAGGGCGAGTTCGAGGTGGTGGATTTCGCCTCCCCCGCCTATCTCTTCAATCTCGACCTCAACAGCATCAATCTGGATCGCTACCTCCCGCCGGCGGCGGACCCCGGAAAGGCGCCGAGGAGGCCGGCAAAGGGGGGCGGGGAGGATGAGCCCCTGTTTCCCAACGAGCTGCTGCGTCAACTGCGCGTGGACGGAACCCTGCGGATCGACAATATAATCGTCAACGGAATACGGGCCGAGGCGATTCTGCTGAAGGTCCGCGGCCGCGACGGCAAGTTGAATCTCGACCATGAGGTCGGCCGCTTCTACGATGGCCTGATGAAGGGCGATGTGCAGCTGGATGTCACCGGCGAGCGACCGGCGGTGAAGCTCAACCAGAAGGTGTCGAGGATACTCTCCGGTCCCCTGCTGATGGACCTGACCGGCAAGGATACCCTGCTCGGCAGCGGCGATCTCGATATGCAGCTGACCAGCCGGGGCAATACCATCAAACAACTGAAGCGCGGTCTCAACGGCCAGCTCGCTTTCGATTTTCGCGATGGCGCGGTGAAGGGATTCAACCTGGCGAAGATGATCCGGGACACCAAGGCCCGTCTGAAGGGCGAGGGCACCCTGGTGCTGAACGAGCCGGAACAGACCGACTTTTCAGAGCTCAACGGCCGCGCCACCATCGTCAACGGGGTGGTGAACAACCAGAGCCTGCTCGCCAAGTCGCCCTACCTTCGCCTGGAGGGGAGCGGCAAGGCCTACCTCTCGGAGGAGCGGCTGAAGTACTCGATCCGCCCGGTGATCGTCAATACCCCGGCGGGACAGGGCGGGGAGGCGCTGGAGGAGCTGGTCGGCATACCGATTCCGGTAAGGGTCAAGGGCAACTGGAACAACCCCGATTTCTCCATCGAGCTGGGGAAGATCCTGGAGGAGCAGCAGAAGGCGAAACTGAAGAAGAAGTTCGACGACAAGGTGGACGAGAAGATCGGCGAGAAGCTGGAGGAGAAGGTGCCCGAGGAGCTCCAGGACAAGCTGAAGGACAAGCTGAAAAATCTCTTTTGATGGCTGCCGCGGAGAAGCCGGCCGATAGCACAACAGCATCTGCCACCCTCGAGGGTGCAGAGGACTTCTCACGACGGGTCCTGACCTGGTTCGATCGCGATGGCCGCAAGGACCTCCCCTGGCAGCAACCCCGTGATCCCTACCGTGTCTGGGTCTCCGAAATCATGCTGCAGCAGACCCGGGTGAACACCGTGATCGGCTACTTCCGGCGCTTCATGGAGGCCTTCCCCGATGTCGCCGCCCTGGCCGCGGCCGAGTTGGACCAGGTGCTGCACCACTGGTCCGGGTTGGGCTACTATGCCCGGGCGAGGAACCTGCATCGGGCGGCAACAGCAATCATGGTCCGGCATCAGGGAGTGGTACCGGACGATATCGAGACCCTGCAGGCCCTGCCCGGCATCGGTCGCTCCACCGCGGGGGCGATCCGCTCCCTTGCCTTCGGCGGGTATGCCCCGATCCTCGACGGCAATGTAAAGCGGGTCCTGGCGCGCCACTTCGCAGTCCCGGGCTGGCCGGGTCGCAGTGGCGTGCAGAAACAGCTGTGGCGGCTGAGCGAAGAGCTGACCCCGCGTAGACGTACCGCCGACTACAACCAGGCGATGATGGATCTGGGGGCCACCCGCTGCCTGCGGGGCAGGCCACTGTGCGATGCCTGCCCGTTAAACCTAAGCTGCCGGGCCCTGGCCGAGGGCGATCCCGCCCGCTATCCCGCGCCCAAACCGAAAAAGCCGCTGCCGGTACGCACCACCCATATGGTGATTCTCAGCGACAGCAGCGGCGCCGTGCTGCTCGAACAACGCCCCCCCAGCGGTGTCTGGGGCGGCCTCTGGAGCCTGCCCGAGTCGCCGTCCGGTCAGCCCCTTGAGCGCTGGTGCAGTGATGCCCTGGGTTACGAGGTTGAAGAGCGGGCCCGCCTGACGCCGCGACGCCACAGCTTTTCCCATTTTCATCTCGATATCATCCCCGTGGTGGTCAGGATGAAAAACCCTGTTAAGGGCCTCATGGATGGGGGCGCCAGGGTCTGGTATAACCTGTCACAACCCGATGATCTCGGACTGGCCGCCCCGGTCAGTCGCATCCTCAGCGAGATCAGACAGCTCGACAATGAACAGCAACCCGAAGGAGAGGCCCCATGAGCCGTACCGTGCAATGTGTCAAATTGAAGCGTGAGGCCGAAGGGCTGGAGCGCCCGACCTACCCCGGCGAACTGGGGCAGCGCATCTTCGACAACGTCTCCAAGCAGGCCTGGCAGGAGTGGCTGCAGCATCAGACCATGCTGATCAACGAACACCGTCTCAGCCCGGTCGATCCCCAGGCGCGAAAATTTCTCGAGCAGCAGATGGAACAGTTCTTCTTCGGCGAGGGCTCGCAACTCCCCCCCGACTACCGTCCCCAGTAGACCCCGGCGGGGGCGCAGACTTGACTCCATCTGGTAACCCCGGTTTAATACGCCCTCCTCTCTAAGGCCAGGTAGCTCAGTCGGTAGAGCAGGGGACTGAAAATCCCCGTGTCGGCAGTTCGATTCTGTCCCTGGCCACCATAAAAATCAATAGGTTAGCCTTTCCTGCTTTTTAATCCCCGTGTCACTCGGTACAATTTCGGTACACTGCCAGTACCGGAGGCGTATCATGGCGACTATCACCAAGACCCCGTCGAACACCTGGAAGGCTGTCATCCGTAAACGCGGCTGGCCTACGGCAATCAAAACATTTCGTACCAAACGCGATGCCGGGGACTGGGCGCGACGCACAGAAGATGAGATGGTGCGGGGCGTGTACATCGACCGTGCCGGTGCTGACCGTATCCTGCTAGAGCAAGCACTGGGCCGCTACCTGCACGAGGTCTCCTCTACCAAAAGAGCCAGTACCCACAGCGCTGAGCAGCACAAAGCCAAGGCGCTGAGGGCTAATCTGGGAGCCTATAGTCTGGCGGCCATTACCCCTGACCTGGTTGCCAGGTATCGCGATGATCGTCTGGAGGAGGGCAAGTCAGCCAGCACGGTTCGGCTGGAGCTGTCGCTGCTCTCGCATCTTTTCACCATCGCCATTAAGGAGTGGCGTATCGGGCTGTTTTACAATCCTGTGGCGAACATCCGTAAACCAGCGCCGGCCAAAGGCCGTGATCGTCGATTAACCGCGGATGAAGAGAAGATCCTGTTCCAGGCCTGCGATAGACATTCCAACCCCATGCTTGGTTGGATCGCGCGCATTGCCCTTCACACCGGAATGCGTGCCGGCGAGATCAAGTCACTGACCCGGCGACAGGTGAACCTGCAGAAACGCACCGCGCATCTGAGCGAAACCAAGAATGGCTCGGCCCGCACCGTCCCGCTTACCCGCGAAGCAACCGAAGTCTTTCGCATAGCGCTAAGCAACCCTGTGCGCCCCCTCGAAACTGATCTGATCTTCTGGGGTGAGCCCGGTCGCGATGGTAAACGGCGACCTTATGAATTCCGCCCCGCCTGGCACCGTACACTGAAAGAGGCCGGTATCAAGGGCCTGCGCTTCCACGACCTCCGCCACGAGGCCGTCTCCCGCCTGGTGGAGGCAGGCCTCGGCGATCAGGAGGTCGCCGCGATCTCCGGCCATAAGTCGATGCAGATGCTTAAACGCTATACACACCTGCGTGCGGAGGATCTCGTCGAACGTCTGGATCAGGTATTCCACAGCTGATTGACCAGTTCTAGGTGATGCAGCTAATAGAATTCAGCCTACTCCAGAGCATCGTGGTAGCTGTATGAGCGTTACGGCTTTGCAGCGGCTACTGCAATCTCCTACCTGGATTTCAGAAATCGACCTCAAGCTGACTCATGACATTGTATTTCCAGAATTACGGGCATATTTTTGAAATTGTAGGATTTAGACAGACATTCGAAGCGCTTTCTATCTGTCAAGTAGCAGCTATCACAGCTTAAACTGCTAAAGGAGAAACGCCATGGAAAGTAGGAGGAACTGGCGACTAAAGGCATCATTCGCTTGTTATACGCTTTTTCTAATAATTACTATCGTATTCGCTTTTATCTATCTCTTTCGCTCAGAATTTATGCCATACCATGCTTTGGCAGTAGGTCACAGCTGGTCTGAAACTGCACCGGCTTATCAGAACTTGATTATAGGTTTGATGAAAGCTGTTGGGGGAGGATGGCTATCTATTGCAATAGCAATATCTGTTCTTCTCATAAAGCCTATCAAGCAAGGCGAACACTGGGCGTATTGGGCAATTCCTGCAATTGGACTACCGCCTGCGTTGATCAATTTGTACGTGGCAGTTAATATGGCGCTTAATACTCCGGCATCTCCCCCGTGGGTGTTTGCTGCCTTGGCAATATTGTGCCTCCTGGGAGGATTTGTTTTATCTTCTAAAAAAGAGGCATGATCCGATATTAAAATGCCTCTCAATCTGTATTCTGCAGATGTTCGCTGGACATCGGGTTCGGGTTAACAGCGTATCTAGCGGATTTAACCGTCATGAGTAACGTCCGCTTTTCGATTCTCGGATATTCTCGCGAGGGCAGACATCAGTATTGCACATTGCAACACCGGTCTGTGCGCCTTATTGAGCGATGTGAAACTACGACAGCAACAGGCTGGTTCGCAGCGATAGCGGACATATACAATTTCATCGCCGAGGTCTCCGATCGGTTAAATATATTGCGGCTGGTGTTACTCTGGTAAGCCAGCTTTACGAAGATCCAACATCAACTTCTCCCGAATCGACTGCTCCTGGTATGGAAATGCATATTCCAGGAGTTTCAGAGAGAAGCCAGGATTAGAGATGGCCAGTTCATCCTTTTGCCAAGTCATCTCATCTTTGTTACCGATCTGGGCCAGAGCAACAATCAACCACATACGTGCACGCATGTGTAACGGGCTGGCATTTAAAGCCCGATTGAAGGCATCAATCGCATCGACATACTTGCCTTGCACAAAATAGATCTCACCAAGGATCTCCGAGTAGGATGCTGGAACGATAGGATTGAGGCGCACAGCGGTCTCCAACGCTGACAAGGCCTCATTGGGATGGCCTGCAAAATTCATAATCCAAGCGAGCATAGCGTATGCGTCAGCATAATTCGGACTATAGGCTATTGCCTGTTTAGTTGCTTCGATGGCCTTTGCATGTTGACCATTGAACAGGGCAACCTGGCCAGTTACAAAATGGACCTGTGGTATCGATGGATTGATGGCGGCAGCTTTCTCCGCCAACTGTTCCGCTAAAGCCATAGATTGTCTAGGTGTTTCAGTCCAGCCGTCGATAGCATCGCGGGAATGGACCAGAGCCAGTCCTGCAATAGCCCGTGCGAAATCCGGGACAAGGGCAATAGCCTGCTCATAATGTTCGCGAGCAGAACGATTACTCTCGGGTGTGCGATGACCATATTCCTCCATCCCTCTCAGGAAAAGATCATAAGCTTCGACATTGTCAATGGGGTATTTCTTGAGGATGTCCCTCTCATTAGGAGCCAACTTGATCCTGAGTGCAGCAACCAATGCCGTTACTACTTGATCCTGTAGTTCGAATATTTCTCCCATTTCGCTGTTATAGCGCTCTGCCCACAGTGCCCTCTCACCGGCTGCCTCGATCAATTGCACATTGACTTGCAAGCGATCATCTTGGCGCTGTACGCTGCCTCGAACAATGTAGTCGACATCGAGTTCTCTGGATATTTGTCTTGTCTCTGATATGCTGCTCTGGTAAACGAATGCCGACCCGGGAGCAATCACCAGCAGGCCAGAAATTTTTGCTAGGTCTGTTATCAGGTTTACCGTGATGCCATTTGCGAAATATTCCTGCCCTGGTTTTTCATCGAGGTTTTCAAATGGGATGATCGCAACAGAGGGTTTTCGCTCAACCGCCCCATCTGTAATCTGCTGCACAATTTTAGGAGCTGCCTGTTGTTGAATTAGCAGCCAACCCGCCACCCCCAGCAAGAACGCCAGGGAAAGCAGCAACCAGATCCAAAAACGGATATTCCGGGAAAGTGTTCTTTCAGAACCAGAGCGTTGTTGCAAAGACGGCTCAGGCTGGGCATCATTCCAATTCACTTCGGCAATCAGGCGATAGCCGGTTTTAGGCACGGTTTCGATTACTTTTGGGTTTCTGGCGTCATCTATAAAGGTCCGCCGGAGTTTTGATATTGTGTTAGTCAACGCGTCTTCACCTACGACGCGTCCCCAGATATTTTCCTCGAGCTCCGTCCGGCTGATCACACGTCCCGCATGGGCAGCAAAGTAGACTAAGAGCTGCATGGCCCTAGGCTCCAACCGCATTTTCCTCCCATCCCCTGTCACTCGCAGCAGGGAAGGTTCAACACGGTAACCGCCGAGCCTGAAGGTTTGGGTATCGTTCATTTGTGAGCTTGTTTCAGGCAAAAAAAGTCCTCTGCAACCTATCGAAATCCTAACGCAGTAGACGGCTATTCTGTTGTTTATTAAAGAGAATACAAAAAACGGAAAAGTGACGGCTTTTCGTTAGGACTTTTTAAAATTCTAGCACTATTAATTTCGTTGACAGCACCCACTTCTATCAAGGGCGCTTATCAATCGGTAGCAGACAGGAGGAAGAAATGAAAACACCTACCCAATTCATGGTCTTGTGCACTATTGGACTCATGACATCTATCACCGCTTTCGCTGGGGATACCCCCGATAGTGGCATCATGCTGACACCTGAGGAAATGAAATGGAAAGACAATCCTCGAGTGACCGGCTTAGGGGTCTCACATATCATTGGGCACGGTAAGAAACCGGGACCATTTGTCTACCGGGTTAAATTTCCGAAGGGCCGTGTTGTCCAGGCTCATAGTCATCCTGATGATCGGACCTATACAGTGATTTCAGGTACCTGGTATATCGGGTGGGGTGACAAGTACGATCCGGACAAGTTGATCGCTTTGCCCGCAGGCAGCTTCTATACCGAACCGGCGGGCGTACCACATTTCATTTCCACCCCTGATGGAGAAACAGTGGTACAGATAACGGGCACAGGTCCGACATCGGCGAAATTCGTTGATTCCGCCCACGCATCCAAAAAGTAGGGGGCATAGATGGTTATTTGCCAATACCTCTGTGCATTCTTGAAGCAGGTCAAATGGGCTCTGGTGACCGGGCTTCCGGCTGTGTTTTTGATAACCGGGGCCATGGCCAATCAACTGATGTTGCACAACGTGGTTCAGGAAGAGAATAGGACCGCACTAAAACAGGCCATTGCATCTGCCGAATCGCTGGACGCCCGGGACCCGAATGGCTGGACCGCCTTAATGTACGCAACGAAGGCTGGCAAGTCAGATGCCGTATCCCTGCTGTTGACAGCAGGGGCATCACCGGACATCGGTGACCGCCTGGGCAGAACCCCGCTGAATATGGCTGTATCGGTTCCTAAGAAGGTTAGTCAACTGTTGATTCAGGCCGGGGCTGATATTAACCAACGCAATGCGGGTGGGGCAACTGCCCTTATGTTGGCGGCGGGCAATGGAAGGCAGGATTTGGTCTCGTTGCTATTGGACGCCGGGGCCCGCTTAGACCTTAAGGACTATCAGGGAAACTCCGTAGTGGACTGGTCTCGCCGGGGTGGTTTCGACGAACTAACCCGGAGGCTGGAACGGAGACTTGAGAAACAGGATAAGGTTGCGATTGCTAGTGGTGAGGAGTTTGCTGAAGACATATTTGTTGACGTGCAGTTTCCCGACTGGTTCAAGGCAAGTTTCCTGGATTTGAGTGAGGATCTGAAAGAGGCGCTCAATGCTGGTAAGCAGGGCCTCATGATTTTCATCAGCACCCGTCGTTGCAGCTATTGTAAAGCGTTCATTCAGAACTCCTTGAACCGACCGGACATTCAGGGGCGCGTAGAGACTTCCTTCGACGTGATCGGCCTGGAGATCTTTGACGACAGTGAAATGATTGATCCAGAGGGCAATAGCTATCGTGTGAAGGAGTTTGTCACCTCCAATAAGGCTGCCTATACGCCCACCTTGATCTTCTACGGCGTGTCAGGAAGAAAGCTGCTGAAAATCGTGGGCTACTATCCACCAGACAAGTTCCAAAAGGTACTGGACTACCTGGAAGGAAAGCGTTATCTACACGAAACTCTACGCAGCTATCTCAACAGAACAGCCATATCCTCAACAAAATCGACATCAGACATCTCGGTCGATCAAGAGTTGTTTACTAAACCGCCCTACCTGCTTGACCGGAGGGCTGGTCCAGCGGCACGACCGTTGCTAGTCGTCTTTGAACGCCCCAACTGTGCAACCTGTGAGCGTTTTCATCGGCAGGTGCTTAGGGATAAATCAGTACGTCGTTTGATGAGGGAGTTTGAGGCCGTGCAACTTGATGCATCCAATACCAGCTCAGGCCTCATAATTCCAAATGGTGAGCGCATCTCACCTGCTCAATGGTTTGAGCGGCTAGACCTCTCATACAGTCCTGCAATTCTGTTTTTCGATGAATCAGGCAATGAGGTCATGCGTTTGGACTCTGAAACCAAGCGTTTTCGCATGGAGGGGTCACTGCAGTTGGTGCTAGAGAAGGGTTATCTAAAGGACGCACAACTGCAACGCTGGCGACGGGACAAGGCAGTGGAGTTGTTCAAGTTGAATGCTAGTAATGAATGAGGAGTGATAACCATGACACCGAACACCAAGCGCAGAGACTTTCTGAAAGTCGCATTGATAATGGGGTTGGCTGGTAGCACCTTTGCTACTGGGCTGTTTGCTCCCCGGTATGTTTTAGCCGGCTGGAATCGAAAGGCATTTGAATCCAAGCACGTTAATGACGCATTGAAAAACGGATTTGGAAGTTTGGATATCGTTATGTCAGATAACATCAATATTGAGGCCCCGGACATCGCAGCTAACGGAGCCATAGTTCCTGTATCCGTAGTGGCAAAACTGTCAGCAGTAGAAGCCATTGCTCTGCTTTCAGAAAAAAATCCCAGACCTTTGGGTGCCATTTTTCACCCTCGCGCGGGTATCCGGCCAAAGATGTCAGTACGCATTAAAATGGGGCAATCGGGCGATGTCATTGCAATCGTCAAGTCCGAGGGGAAATTATATATGGCTCGACGAAGCATTAAGGTAACTGCGGGTGGTTGTGCTTAGTAAATGAAGTCTAATTGTTGACTTCTCTTTTTCGACATAATCAGAGGCGACCAACATGAGTAAGAAAAATATAAAGATTCGCGCACGACTCAAGAATGGTGTGACAAATGTTAAGACCTTAATTTCCCATCCCATGGAAACAGGATTAAGAAAAGATAAAAAGAGCGGGAGAACAATCCCGGCTCACTTTATTCAGGAAGTAAATTGCTTACACAACGGTGAATTGAAACTGTCAACGGAGTTGGGGATTTCGGTCTCAAGAAATCCCTATCTGCAATTTGAGCTCGAGGGCGGCGCCAAGGGGGACACCTTGGAGCTAACATGGCGAGACAATTGGGGGAAGACCGATACCGCCACTGCGCAAATCAAATGATGTGAAATGGTCTTATATAAATCCCACTCAAGCCTGATTCTGCGTTGATACTAAATAGGCATCATAGTGGTAGCAGTTTAGGATGGCACGATTCCAACTGTGTACTTCTAGTAGATTCTCGTAGGCCTGCCGGCTATTGCTCCATCATTAGAAGTCATTCTCAGTAAACATAACCTTGTTAATTATCTCACGTGACACAATTTTCAAAGCAGTTTTTCAATAAAGTTACTTCAATTTTTCCTCACAAATTAATAGAATTAAGTGACCGTTTTGGTCGATGACTGCTATTGCAAAACGAAACTTCAATGTCTGCAATGTGTAGATTCTGTTGAAAAACTCTGTTCTCTGACAGAGGCTGCTTTCTAGTCGTGAGAATTCCCGAAATCACCTTCGCGAGAACGCAAGAAGGTAAGTGTCTTCCTGATTTTTCTTTCAGATTTCACGTAGGAGCGCGCCGTGCTGAACAGATTTTCAAACCCAGGAGTTTTTCAACATGGCGTAATTCCGGGATCGCTTCGTCGCAGCACATTGGCTAAGTTGAATGTGTAATCGACGTAGTGAACCTACAGGAGGATAGCAAGATGATCAGCTATGTTGGATTAGATGTATCTCTGAAAAGTACGTCAGTCTGCGTGGTCGATGTGGAAGGTTCTGTACTGATAGAGCAATCCGTAGCTTCGGAGCCAGATACTATCGCAAACTTTATTCATACGAATGCGTTGGAGGTTCAGCGCGTTGGCTTGGAGTCCGGCCCCACTTCGATTTGGTTTTGGCGAGAGCTGGCGCAACGAGGCTTACCCGTGATCTGTATTGATGCTCGCCATGCTCGGGCGGCCTTGTCCATGCAGATCAACAAGTCCGACCGAAACGACGCCGTTGGAATAGCGCGGATCATGCAGACGGGATGGTACCGAGAGGTACAGATCAAATCCCCACATAGCGATATGATACGTGCACTTCTGACCAGTCGGGCGTTGTTGGTCAAGATAAGGCGTGACCTGGAGAACCAGATACGCGGCTTGCTGAAGGTGGAAGGGCTCGTGATTGGTCGAGCGACGAAGAGAGTATTCGCCAGGCGGGTGGAGTCCTCGCTTGCGAATCGGTCGGATGTGGCGGAAATTGTCCGTCCTTTGTTGGAGACGCGACAGGCGGACCAGCAGCAATTGGTGACGCTGGATAAAGGGGTACGTCAACTGGCCGTTGAGACGCCGCTGACACAAAATTTCATGACAGTTCCTGGCGTGGGGCCAATCACAGCGTTGGCCTTCATGGCGGCCATTGATGATCCGAGGCGGTTCAAACGCTCACGCAGTGTCGGTGCTTATCTCGGCCTAACGCCGCGCCGACATGCCTCCGGCGAGATTGACTGGAACGGGCGCATCTCGAAGTGCGGCAACAGCTTAGTTCGCACTTACCTGTTCGAGGCCGCAGGAGTGTTGCTCACACGAGTGCCTCAATCATGTGCACTCAAGGCATGGGGTCTCCGTATTGCCAAACGATCAGGTATGAAAAAAGCCCGTACGGCAGTGGCTAGAAAACTAGCCGTCATTCTTCACCGAATGTGGCTCGAGGGTACTGAGTTCCAATGGACGATCGAAAGCAAGACCGTTTGAAGAAGTTTCTACCGGTACGAAGGTGCTGACGAGATCGAGCGATTCTTTGTGGCCCAGCTAAGCTGAGTGGAGCGCGCTTTCAACATTGATCCGTCAATACCATCCGACACCATCGTGCGGAGGCGATCTGTCTACCGCGGAGAGAACAGTGAGCCGGGAGAAACAGCACAAAAGAGTTGACAGCATGACCCGGAATTAGAGAACAGAATCTGTATTTAGCTGACAGCGAGTCAAACCCTCCAGCTTTTCCTCGTCTCGCCACACTGATCCGCTCCAACTATAAAAACTAAACTTCGTGAGTTCAGTTTTTCGAGAATTTACCTTTGCAACTTATGGCAATCTGATTTCTCCCCATTAGACATCAGGAGAAGATGGATTATGTCAGTTGAAGAAAGCTCCAGCAGTGCAGTGTTGGAAGACCAGATAACTGAGCGCTACGGGTTGCTACTGTCTCAGATGCAACTCGCCGAACTGCTTGGCCGCACCACCGGAGGCCTGCGTTACAGCCTGAGTTATCCGAGCGACCACCAGACCCGGGCGCTCAAGACCTGCGGACGCAAGATCGGTCGGCGCGTCTACTACCCTGCCGCAGAGGTTGCCCGGATCATTATTGGAGCCAGTGAGAAGTGAACAATACCATCGTGCGCGCCGCACGGCGCTACCGGTACGTCATCATTGATCAGCACGCCATTGAAGATAGCCGTTTATCCTGGGCTGCCAGAGGACTGCTTGGTTATCTGCTAGCCAAACCGGATGACTGGAAGGTGTTGGTCAACGACCTGCGCAAACGTGGCGACCTGGGACGCGACGGTATCTATAAACTGCTTCGTGAACTGCGCGAGGCGGGATACATTCAGTTCCAGCGTTTCCGTGACAGTCAGGGTCGCATCCGCGGTGGCACTTACATTGTCCGTGAGATCTCCGAATAACCAGATCCGGCTTTGCCGCATACGGTTGTGCCGGGCTCGGCCGAACCAGACCCGGTGGACCCGGGAGCATTAACTACTACAAACCCAAACCTAAAAAGCACAACTATTACAACACCCACCAAAACTAAAGGTGATTGTAATGGTTGTAGGGAGTCGGGTGACCCGATTGAATTCGTCTCCTGGGTACCAGGAGAGCTGAAAACTCCGGCCACCAAGAAAGTAGCCAGACTCGATACCGAGTCTGCACAAATCGTCATTGACGAATGGGCTGGCATCATGGCCACTGGTCGAATCGAGAATTCGCCGCTGGGTTATCTGCACGTCCTGGTGCAGCGGATCGAGGCGAACGAGTTGCGGCCTCGCTACGCCGATGTGATCGCACAACTGCGAGAACAGGAAAGGAATGGCGAACGGTCAACCCTCGAATGCACGCGGGAAGACGAAAGAGAGTCAATGTGGGAGTAACCCACTCATCAGATCCCTGAGACAATCCGATCATGCGCCGGATCTCCGCGTCACTACGGAGCGAAGCGCGGTAGTGACGCGGACGGAACCCGGGCCTAAACAGGCAGTGTGCGGGCCATTCTTCCAATCACACACGAATGCCACCCGGATGACGGCGTCGATTGCAGAGGATCTCGGAGCTACTGAGCTTGCTTGCGCCCTTCGTTTGTATTCATGCAGGCAACTCCGGGATTGGATGTCCTGGAGTCCAGATTTTCTTCCATCAATTATTGTGAAATGCCCGGTTTCAGTTTAATGGGTAACAGCGATGTCCTTCCTGTTTATACTGCGGGTTTGAACTGATTCATCCGTGGTCACTGCGGTTCAGTGGCACCTTTAGCACCCGTAGGCCGTGAAATAGGTGCGTCGGCGTCAGCCGCGGTCTGTTTTTCCTACTCAAAGCGATCCGTCAGGGTCTGCTCATCTGTGCAGGCGTCAGCCTGCCCCTCACGAGCACTGTGCCCGACGACTGCCAGTGGCTGTCGTCCTGCCATGCCCGTTTCCTGTAACCCGTAAGTTCAACTCACTGACTTAAAGGAGGTGTATCCACACTCAGAAGACGCCCGACTTCGGGCAGGTTGGTCTGCGTGGGACCCTTTCTCAACCGAGAAAAACCCGCGTTGCCTGTGACCAGGCATCTTCAGGTCAAACGGGAGTTGTGTCCCATGACCGTTTCCCGAAAGCGGACTCAGTTAGCCAAGGCTGCTGAGTGGTCAGAAACACTTACCAGAGAGAGTACACAATGAGAGACCTGAACTACCAACTGAAACAGCTCTGCCGTCAGAACCGGGAGGGCAGCTATGCCACCCAGGTACGCCGGGAGCGTGACCTGACCCTAATTGCCAATCAGCTCCCCGAACTGGGCTATCGGGGGATGAGCACCCAATCTCTGAAACCGAAACATGTGGATGCCCTGGTCAAACACTGGTTTGCCCAGGAGCTGTCGATTGGAACCATCAAGAACCGCATGGCAGTGATTCGCTGGTGGTCGCAAAAGGTGGACAAACAGAATGTGGTGGCTCGTTCCAACGAGCACTACGGTATCCCGGACCGGCGCTTTGTAGCCAACGAGTCCAAGGCAAAGACAGTCACCGAATCACAACTGGACAGCGTCCGCGATAAACATGTCCGTATGAGCCTGGAGTTGCAGCAGGTCTTTGGTCTGCGCCGGGAAGAGGCGATCAAGTTCCAGCCAAGCTATGCAGACCAGGGCGACCATATCCTCCTCAAGCCCAGTTGGACCAAGGGCGGAAAAGAGCGGACCATACCGATTAGAACCGATGAACAGCGGGATGTGCTCAACCGGGCACACCGCCTGGCCGGTCTTGGCTCCCTGATTCCGAGCTCCCGCAACTACATTCATCAGCTGCGTGTCTACGAAGGCAACACTCGAAGGGCAGGGCTTCACCACATGCACGGCCTGCGCCATGCATACGCCCAGGACCGCTATGCAGAACTGACCGGCTGGAAAACCCCGGCCGCAGGCGGACCGGGAAGAAAGGCCCTGACACCAGAACAACGCGAGGTCGATCGGCAGGCACGCCTCACTATCAGTAGGGAGTTGGGACATGAGCGCGAGGCCGTAGTCGGGGTCTATATCGGGCGGTAAGGCCGATAACAAATTTATTTTATGGGGTTTTTTAATCCTGTTTGGATTATGAAACGATCTATACATATGTACTCTCACATGTATAGAAAAACAATGTTTTATTGACATGATGGAGTTATATGTATAGAAAGTAGGTTATTTATATACACATTCTGGACAGCAGAAAACCGCAATGACCGAAGGGACTATCACACTGTTGCCACCCGATACCGAGCTGGAAACCCGCCCGGTCCTGAAGGCGCTGGCACCCGCCCATCGCTACCTGGCGGAACTCAAGGGCCTGGCCGCGACCATCCCCAATGAGCACATTCTAATCAATACCCTGGCGTTGCAGGAGGCCAAGGACAGTTCCGAGATCGAGAACGTCATCACCACCCACGACGAACTCTACAAGGCGGATTTGTTCTCGGATTACGTTAAAAACCCCGCCGCCAAGGAAGTCAGCCGTTACGCTACGGCGCTGAAAACGGCCTTCGAACAGATCAGGCGCGACCGGTTGATCAGCGTGAACCGTATCGTGGAAACGCACCGGGTGCTGGAACAGAACGATGCGGGCATCCGCAGATTGCCGGGCACAGCGCTAAAGAACGAGCGCACCGGTGAAACCGTGTACACACCGCCGCAAGATTACGGCGAGATTGTGCGTCTGATGAATAATCTGGAACAGTTCATCAATGATGATGCACTGTACGACGCAGACCCGTTGGTCAAGATGGCGATCATCCACCACCAGTTCGAAAGCATCCATCCGTTCTACGACGGCAACGGCCGCACTGGCCGCATCATCAATATCTTGTATCTGGTATCCAAGGGCCTGCTGGATATTCCCGTCCTTTATCTCAGCCGGTACATCATCCGCAACAAACCAAACTACTATCGGCTGTTACAAGCCACCCGCGATACCGGCGACTGGGAGCCCTGGCTTCTCTACATGCTCGACGGCGTCGAGCTGACTGCACGCCAGACTATTTGGATCATCCGCCGCATCAAGGAAATCATGATGGCCTACAAGCACCGCATACGTTCAGAACTACCGAAGATCTACAGCCAGGATCTGCTCAATAACCTGTTCCGGCACCCCTATACCAAGATCGAATCCGTGCAGGCGGACTTGGGCGTGTCCCGGCTGACGGCGACAAAATACCTGGAGCAGCTCACCGACAAGGGCCTCATCGAGAAGCACAAAATCGGACGATACAACTACTACGTTAATCGTCCCCTGATGAACATCTTTATAGATATACCCGACATGCCGGATAACGAAGAAGCAGGCGATGCCGCAACTGGAGCACATTGAAGCCACCGAAAAACGTCTGTGGACTGCGGCGGACACTCTGCGTGCAAACGCCAACTACGTTAGTCACGAGCACTTCCTGCTGGCTATGGGCCTTGTGTTCCTGTGTTATGCTCACCCGACGCTACCGTCACCGCTTTATGCATCAGGCTCTGTAACAGGATAGAGGATGCAGCTCATTCGATGCACAAAAAAGCTCCAAAAAGAAATGGGGCTAAAGCAGCCCGATTTGTGTGCTGAGGAACCGCGCTTCTCCTATCTCGGTCCTTGGCATGCCAACTTGTTTCATATTGACCGGCGCAAGTGCGTGCTGTTTATAAATGATAAGACCCTATTTAATTTCATAGTGCCGGATGTTCCGAGATCTCAGATCAAGGAACTGGATAAGTTGTTCAAGAACCACCTGAGTTGTGTGCTTGCCGCCGAAGACTTTGCCGAGGAGGAGCGGGCCAGGATACTGTCAGAGTATGATGAGGGTGGTTTCGCTAACACCAGCAGTAAAAGCGTACTTGGTTCGATGAACGACCTGGCATTCCATTACAAATACAGCATTCTGAACGCAGGTGGAGTACACAGTCCCACAGTGCCGGAGATCATTCGCCAACTCAATCGTATGCCCATGGGGTCTCTCAAATACGTATTTCCTATCGAGGCGTTGAAAGACCTGTATCAGACGATAGAAAAATAAGCGTGGGTTTATCTTTACTTAAAGTCCAGAAGCAATTTTTATCGGCGTTTTGTGGACGTATTGTTTTCGGTACACTTACGGTACACCGCCAATTTTCGACTATCTGGGCTAATCTGGATTAACCTACTGAATCAACACAATAATCCCTAACTGTACCGAAGACTCCCTGTTCCAATATAATCAGTAAGTTATTGATTTTACTGGCCCTGAAAATCCCCGTGTCGGCAGTTCGATTCTGTCCCTGGCCACCATTCAGATCTATGGCTTGCCATTCCCGACTTCCTTATCAAAAACCACCAGCTCGAGTTTTTGACCACGTTGATCACACACCGAATCGGCCGCCTCGATCAGCCGTGACAGCTCGGCTGTGGAGAAGTGCGTGGTGATCCTTCCCGATCGATGACCCAACAGGTCCTGGCGATCCTCGAAGCTCACCCCTATTGCGCGCAAGCGTCTGCCGAAGGTGTGCTTGAGGTCATGTACCCGAACCTACCTCAGGCCAGTCTTCCCTCTCGCCCGCATCCATGCGCTGTGCGGCATCCGGGTAACCGATATTCCCCGATAGGATAAGGCAAACGCGGAATGTTTCCATCGCATGGTGCTTCATGGTTTAAATTTCTATGAAACGGGTTGATCCAGGGGACTGAGAACGCCGACACCGGGCTGATTGAGCACATGCGTGTAGATCATCGTGGTCGACACATTGGCATGGCCCAGCAAGGCCTGCACCGTACGGATGTCGTAATTGGCCTCCAACAGATGGGTGGCAAAGCTGTGCCGCAGGGTATGACACCCCACCCGTTTATTGATCTGAGCGGCAGCCGCCGCCCGCTTCACCGCCTTCTGGATCGCAGTTTCATGCAAGTGATGGCGGCGAATTTCCCCGCCATAGGGATCGACGGAGAGACGACCGGAAGGAAAGAGGAACTGCCACTTGAGCTCTCTGCCCGCATTTGGGTATTTACGGGCCAATGCACCGGGCAAGACGACTTCTCCGTGACCAGTAGCCAAATCTTCAGTATGCAACCGCTCGACCTCACGGATTTGATGTTGCAGCTCGGCAACCAATGTCTTAGGCAGCGGAACGTACCGATCCTTCTTGCCTTTGGCCTGATGGATATGGATGCGCCCGTAGGCGAAATCGAGATCCTGCACCCGGAGCCTTAGCCCCTCGAGCAGACGCATACCTGTTCCATAGAGTAGAGAGACAACCAATTTGTGAATACCCGTCAGTTGGTTGAGTAGGGCGGTTGCTTCACTACGACTGAGAACGACAGGCAGATTTTGCGGCCGTTTGGCTCGCGTAAAGGCTTCCAACTCACCCAGTTTACGTTCAAGTACCTGTTTATAAAGAAAAACCAAGGCATTGAGCGCCTGATTTTGCGTGCTTGCACTGACCCGACGCCGGATGGCCAAGTGATCGAGGAAGCGTTTTACCTCGCGAGCCCCCACTTCAGATGGAGGTTGATTCTTGCAAAACAGAATGAAACGTCCGACCCATTGTTCATAAATTTGTTCTGTACGGTAGGCATAGCCTCGCCGTCGAATCTCTTGGGTAAAACGAACCAGTAATGAGTGGTGGTCCTTTCGCACCTGATTGAGAAGGCCGTCACCCTTGCGTTCTTTGATGTAGGATAATTGCTCGGGTGTGAGCTGACGTGCGGTCGTTGGATGATCTATCTCAAGCTGTTTTGCGGAATCAAACCAATAGTGCCAATCGACTTCCTGACACTGTGGTGTCTGCAACAGATCGCAGTAGAGAATCCGTATAGCATCGATGTATTGGTGGAATTGCCAGCCTGAGAGCTGTTTTTGGCGGCCTATCATTTCCAAGTAGTTATGGATATTCAGGACTGAAAGCGCCTTGATTTTGTGGCCATTTTGCGCCTTAATGAAATCCTCTAGGCGTTTAACATACCAGCGGCGTTGCTTCTCAGGTATGGAAGCGTTAATGAGACATTTCAGGTAGTTATCAAAAAAACGGGCAGTGGGGTCATGGACGATGGCAGAAGCATCTTTCATAAAAACTCTCCTTGTTACTAATACGGGCATCCTGCCCGAAAATGATCAATTTCATTTTTCATGCTATGCCGAATCGGCCAATAACACAATAGGCCGCGTCCGCACTATTAGTAATAGTGAAGATTCTGTCTAATGTAATGTTAAGGCCATATGGAAAGTGAAATTATTTTTAAGGTAAAAAGGTTCATCGTAAACTGAAAGCTTGCACCATGAATGCAGCTTCGTAAGGAAATAATCTGATGCGTCAAAGTAAATACCAGGATGAAAAGCATTTTGCGTTGGTGTGGTTTCGATGATTAGCGGTGCCAAATATCGAAGTCAGTGCACAAGAGCAATGGGTAATCTTGTCAACGCTTCAAAGGCGTGTCCTTCGACCAAGCACCTGAGCCTTAACCATCAGCTCCAGTGGATGCTCGCGGTCGCTCGCCCCACTGAGCCAGGCCGTTGAGGCTGTCGGAAAACCCCAAAATTCGATAAAATTACATAGACAGTAACGGTGCACGGAGAAAGGACGATGGCACGTTATAAGGACTACAACTACGATCAGATGAAAATGCTGCCGGTATCCTATGATAAACAAATATTACCG
>NATV01000079.1 GCA_003094535.1 gamma proteobacterium symbiont of Ctena orbiculata
AGGTAAAGCAATGCACTTTCCACATTGGCGGAGTCGATGATCGAACCGTGTTGGGGCAGTATTGCATCGATTCTGTAATCCTGCAGTTTTTCCACGTAGCCTCGGCAGGCTATATTCGACCCCATGTAATCCAAATGAAAAAGATCGAGTACCGACGCGTGCTGTTCGAAGTCATCCACTATCAGGCGCCACTCAAGCTGGATTGCGGCCCAAATATCACCTGACAGCAAAAATCCGCTCGATTCATCAAAGCTGGTGAAAGCGCCTGCGAAGTGCAGAAAAGGCGCCTCGATAAATTTGATCCGCCTTCCACTCTTGAAAATGAAACTGGAATCATCAACCACATTGTGCCAACGATAGTCACTGGCCCCGTAGTACGGCAAGAGTACATTAGTTCGTGGTGAAGTAATGATTTGCATTGCCGGGTTGAGTTGCAACCACTGGGTTATCGAGGCTGCCACATCAGGATCCTGATGACAGATTATGAGGCCGCTGACCCGTGCAGGATCCATTATCTGTTTAACCCGGCTGCGTGTCTTCTCAAAATAAGCCTGATGACCCGGATCGACAATCAGGGCCTCCTCGCCGGATTTGATCAGATAGATATTGCTACGAAATGCCGTATGTTCAGGGATACCAAGCCAATAGATCTCATGCACTTCATCGCTGTAGAGAAGCACGGGGTTCTTGGTATCGGGATCGACATAGCGGTATTCCGCAATATGATTTCCTTTCATTTACAAGCCCCATATGGCTGATTATGAGACAGGACTGCAGATTCCAGCCATATATAGTTTTACTTTTATAAATTCCTTTTCGGCTTGTAGTCAGATCACTGAAGTTGGAATAGTCGATTAATTCACCAGGCAATATCAATGGGAAATAAACGAATGAAAAATCAGTCAAACCATCCAGCGGGCGATGACAAAGGCACCGCGATCGCGGTTGCGTGCTTCTCCCTCGGCTTCCAACCGTACCGCTTCACGCTGGGTTGCCGACTTGGGAAAGTGGATGGCGGTTTTAACCCTTGCAGGAGGCGCTGCAAGGGCCGAGAGCTCGGCCGGTGAGCGAAAATGAATTTCGCGAAACACCGAATCTGGATCTGCTTCCGCCTCCTTGATTCGGCGCTCCGCCCAGGGACTGAGACTGTTCAGCGTCGCCACCACCACGCTACCGCCGGTCCGGGAGACACGAAACAGTTCATTAATGGCGGACTGAGCATCCTCGATGAACTCCAGGGCAGTGATCGATACAACCTTGTCGAAGGTGTGGTCGGCGAAAGGCAATGCGCAGATGTTGCCCACCGACGCGGCAAAGCGGTTACCCTTTAGCTCCCGCCGCGCAGCAGACAACATCGGCGCCGAGAGATCGACTCCCACCACCTGCGCTCCCGCGTCGAGCATGGGCTGGGTGAATATCCCGTTACCACAGCCCGCATCGAGGATCAGCTCGTCCGGCTGCGGTTGCAACAGCCGCAAGATCAAGCGCAACTCGTACTCTTTAACGAGCCGGCCGATTGGGGTTTCAAACCAGCGTCGATATTTATCGGGCCAATTATCGAATAACTGTTCAGGCATAGCGAATAGGTAGCACAACAATGTTAGGCGGACCAAGAGCAAAAAAAAGCCGGCGTAAACGCCGGCCGGAGTCTGTGCTGAATCGATGACTCAGCCCAGTTCGCTTTTTTTAGTTTTTATAACTGCCGAAGACAAACTTCGGCTTCATCCAGGCAACCAACATGGGAAGGATCGTGAGGGCGGTGACTACATCGATCAGGAGCGCCTGGCTGATATAGATGCCCAGACCCCAGGTATTGGCGAGATCGGTATTCAACAGCGGTATGAAACAGCCAAGCAGGACGATCACCGAGATAATCACCGCCGATCCGGTTGTATTCAGGGTATTGATCAATGCCTGCTGCCAGTTCCCCGCGGTCACCTGCATCTCCTCCCGAAGTCTCGACATCATATAGATGCCGTAGTCGATACCAAGACCCATCGCGATGCTCAGCGCCACCTGAAGATGAAACGCCAGATTGCCCGACCAGTTTTGGATACTGGTCATGTATCCGCCGAGGCCATATTGGGCATAGAGCGTGATGAACAGCAGCACCATGAGGATTATTGAAACCACGAGAGATCGGAATATCAGGGCGGCAATGATAAATACCGCGGCAGCCGTCAACAGCGGTCCGGTAAGCCAGTTGTCCACCGCCACTTCACGGGTCGCTTCGGTGGCGCCCAGGAAACCGCCGACACCCGGCCTGACATAGTCGGGACCATCAACGGAAAGCGTGTTGTAGTCGCCTGAGAGGTCATCAACCGGTCCGGAACGCAGACCGAAATTGACCTTGCTGAAACCGGGATCGTTCTTGTGATCCTCGATGTATTGTTGAATGTCCATGGTGACCTCATGGGCCTCCACCGGGTCCATGGTGTTGATGAAGCCCATCACCACGCCCTCGTTCCAGTTCTTCATCACGAAGGAGTCCATGTCTCCCTCTTCGGTCATGGTCTCCAGCAGGCCGTTGTAGAGCTGGACGATATCATCGCCGACCCTGTCATCCTCGGAATCGATGGAGCGCAACTTTTCCGAAGTGGGGATATAGAGATCGCCGATCTCCGGTTGTTCTCCCGGCTCCGCGGTCAATAGCATATTCACCAGGCGGATATATTGTGCGTAGGAGCCGGTAAAACCGATAAAGGGATGGGCGCGCATCCACTCCTCCATCGCCTCGATATCGGCAAGCACGTCGGCCTGGTTGAAGATACCCTGGGCGCCGCAGGGATCCGGGTCCCAACAGGCCAGCTCTGTCTTCGCCTTTTCGCAGACGGCGGCCTTCTCCTGCGGGTCCTCGATGTCATAGATCTCCTCAGGAAACAGGGTTTCCACACAGAGCTCGGCAACCGGCTCCTTGCCGCGAATCGGAATCGATACCGAGATCACCCCGGGCATGATCGTATTCAGACGTTCGATATGCTGGATGGTGATCGACTTCTCCTTGAATGCGGCACGGGAATAGTTGATGCCCTTCTCAACCCCCGGCATGATATCGAACTCATCCTGGATGCGAGCCACCTCGGGATCGTCTCTGCCGGCCTCGCCGGCCATCATCGCGGAGAGACCCCTGCCGATCTCGGTGTAGTAGGTCGACCAGGCAAAAATCACCACGACGAAGAGAATGGGAATCGCCCTGCCGGGACCATTAAGCATGCCGGTAATCAATCCGCCAACCTTGGTCTCCCAGGACTGCTCTTGTCCCTCGGACATATCCACCTGGCTGCAGGGGAAGGTCATCATCAACAACGGAATCAACGTGGTGGTGGTAAACAGCAGGGTCAGCATGCCGAACATGCCGAAATAGGCGTAGGCCTTGTAGAAGGAGATATCCACTGTCGCCAGGGTGGCAAAACCGACCATATCGGTAACGATGGAGAGGGTGGCCGGCACGATGGTGTGGGATATGGCTGTCCGGGCGGCGGATTCGCAATCTCCCGATTTTGCCTGCTCCTGCATAAACCGCCGGGTCACCTGAACCGAGTGACCGATACCGATCGCCAGCAGCAGCATCGGTGTCAGCACCATCATCGTGGTCAGTTTGAAGGCCGAGAAGCCCATCAATCCCAAGGTCAGCACAATGGTCGAGCTGACACCGATGATCGGAAACAGCGATCCGCGCCAATTGCGGAATTCGAACCAGAGCGCGGCGATGACAATGGCGAACGAGATGACGAAAAGCCACCATTTGTTGACCAGATCCGCCAGCATCCATGCCAGGAAGTAGGGTTCGCCCGCCACCAGCACTTCGAATCTCTCATCCTCCCCATACTCATCCATCATCGCCCGGATCTGCCTCACCCAGGGCAGATAGATCTCCTTCACCTCGTCGGTGTAATCACCGATGATATAGAGCGATTTCGCAATACAGTTCTTCTCGTCCTTCTCCTGAAACTCACATTTATTTCCTTCGGCATCTTCGAACCCCACCAGCATGGGGCCGATTACGGGATTGGTCTCTATGCCCTCTTTCAGGAACGCCAGCTGCTGTTGCGCTTTTTCAGGATCGTTGCTGATGCCTTCGGTCGGGATCAGGCGCTTGAAGACCAGGCCATTCTCATCGGCCCCCATGTACTTGATCTTCTTCGCGGCGATATCGATAAAATTGGCCTCCCTTGCCTTCGGCAGTGACACCAGCCGGTTGTGGATCTCCTGGATCTTGTTGATGAACCAGCCTTTATAGACATCCCCCTCGTTGATGCGCAGGGTGAACACCATCAGGTTTCCCATACCGAACTCGTATTCGGCATAGAGGTTGGTCGCCACATAGCGGTTGCTGGGAGGCAGCAGGGTATCCGGATCGTTGCGCATATCCAGATATTTGATCTGCAGGGCAGCCAGGACGGTGACCACCAACAGGATCAGCATCAAGGGCCAACGAAATTTAATAACAAAATCGGCATACGCCTCGGCCCACTGATTGCCTGATGCATTAGATGATGCAGAACCACTCATGGCTCACCCCGTGAAGCGCTGTTTGATGAGATGCCCGGTACCACTACCGGACATCCTCATCGGGTTAGGACCAAATGAAACAGGATTGTTCTAATCGTTATTCGAAGATCCATTTCAGACCGACCTGGAAGTTGGAACTGTTTTCGAACTGACCGAAGGTGGTGTTTTCATCACCCCAGTAGTTGTTCCACTCCACTGAACCGAGGATGGTATCGGTAAAGGTGTACTCGATATCGAGCCGGTTCCACTTGCCGCCACCCTCTTCGTAGATGAAGATATTGTTCCAGCGATGCTCCTGGGAATCGCCGAAGGGCTTGGAGAAAAAGAGGGAGTAGAACTCTTTGTCCTCATACCCCTTCATCAGGCCGTTGCTGAGGCTCATGGTGGGGAAGTCGGCAGTATAGCGGCTGCAATCCACCATCACCCCGGTCTGGGTCATACAGCTATCCTTCTCGTCGATGAAGTCGAGGTTGCGGAACTGGATGAACTGGCCGCTGACCAGCAGGTTGGTGGCCACGGTGATATCGGCACCCAGAACATACCTGAAGTAGTCGGCGTCCTCCATCTTCAGGGCGTTGGTCAGATCGCCGATCGAGAGCAGGAATTTATCGATGACCGGCTGCTTGTCCCCCTCGTCATAGAGAAACTCGCCCCTGAGCACCAACGGGATATCCCCCATGTCGAGGGCGTAGTCGAAGGAGGCGCCCACGCTGTTGACACGATGCAGCGACTCGGTGAAGCGCAGGATTGGCGCACCCGCGCCCATCGCCGGCGGTTCATTGAATGGACTGCCGTCAGCCAAAGCCGGCAACACGGCGCTGGGATCGAGGGCACCGTAGTACATGGTACCGGTACCGTCATGCACAAGGATGGTGGTGGCGTTACCCATATCCCAGTTCGCCCTGGCCTGATCCCTGGTGAGACTGGTGGCCACATCGGGAATGAAGGTGTCGTCCTGCTGCGGACCGGCTGTACCGTTGGTATCGAAGAACAGGGTCGGCGCCAACTGCACGGCCAGCTCATCCCCCGCCGAGTTGCGCCAGCTGAGATCGAGATCGGGATTGGCACCATAATGGTGGAAATAGTTGAATGACCAGTTGAGGCCGCCATCGGTGGAGTTGCGGAAGCGAAAACCGGCATTGACGTCGCTATCGTCAGGATAGTCACGCACCCACTCGCTGGTGGTGCCGGTGAGTCCGGTCGGCGTATTTGGCGTGAAACTGGTGAAGGTGTTGAAGGTGGCGAAAGTCGCGTTCGACATGAACTCGAAGGCCGATGTCGGATTCGCCGGTTGCCAGGTGACGTCTGTCGGCGTCGGCGGCGCGTTGAACGCGGTAATCGGCATCAGGTTTGTCACCCCGAAGTTCCCATTGGGATCGTTGACGCCGGCAGGAAAACTGGGCTGGCCGGTGAATCCGAACTGGGAAAAGGCGTTCAACAGGAACCAACCTGGCGCGGCGGCAGGATCCGTGGGCACCGTCGGGTTCAACAGCCCTGGCGTCGTCGTCGCGTCCCAGAAGTTGCCGGCAAATCCATCCACGGTCAGCCCGGCAAAGAGATTGAGCCCCACCGGCAGCATCATACCGCCGGTGAAACCACCTCCCATCGCGGCGCCATTGAAGGTGGCCGCCACATTACTGAGAGCCGGTGCCACGTTGAAAAAGCCGTTTACGCCACCGCTGATGGTCTCGACCCCCTTCATCAGGAAGGGGTGACCGGCATCGCCCTCGGGATTGAGCCCCGGGATCTTGTTCTCCTCCACCTGGGAGACGATAAGCTGAACATTGCTGTTATCACCGATATTGCGTTCCGCGTTGATCATCCAGATCGGAATCCGGGCGTCTTCCATGGCATTCTGGTTGAGCTCGCGAAAATCGGTGGGATTGATGATGTCCAACAGCTTGATACCGTCGGCGGTGCCCCAGACCACCTGCTGTTTACCGAGGCGAAGATCCCAGCCTAACAGCGTGGTATCCAGGTAGAGTTCCCTGAGATAGTCGTGTTGGGAATAGAGCTCGTGCCCCTTGTAGTTGTCATTGACCCCTTCGGAGTCGTAGATGAAATTCAGATCGGCGTGCCAGGTACTCTCTTCACCTATATATCCGTTGAGAAACAGGCGTGCGGAGTTTTCGAACTTCAGCAGATCGCCCTTGTCGTGACCCGTATCATCGACCATCGTGTCCGCCTCGCCGGTCACCTGACCGTCGCGGGTAAAGACGGATGTCTCGTTTTTCAGATAACCAGTGACCTCGACTTCGGCAATGGCGACAGTGGGTAGAATCAAGGCGAGCAGGATCGAGCTATGCAACTTACAGCGTTTGAACATGTATGGTTCCTCCCGGGTTCAACGAATCCAGCAGCCTTTATTATTTCTGTATGCCGGTTTCGATGATGTGTTTGCCCGCCGCTTGCCGGCAGGCCATATTTGGCGGAGTGCGCCCGCAGCAGGGGCACACCCGCTTATCTTTAACGTTTTATTTTTCTCAAGGTCTTCTCTGACCAGAAGTCAGACGCCCAGTCCTGATTGTACTGGACGATCTCCTGGGGGATTACCGCCCAGGTCTCGTGCCCGGTGGCAAAGGTCTTGCCGTACCAGTAACCCCAGAATTGAGCACGAGGATCATCCAAATCGAAGGATCTCCAGTCCCGGTCTATCACCTTCACCTTCTCATCGCCCTTGAAAAATTCGGTGCGGTAGTCGGCGAAGGTCTTGGTATCGACATAGCTTACGCGATGGTCGTACCACCAGTTCTCGCGTTTGGTGGTGCTTTTCAGCTTATAGACCTCTTTCCCTTTATGGTCGCAAGCCGCGGAAGGCGGCTTGGGCAGGTATTTGTTCTTCGATTCCGCCTGCCCGATGGCGCCGAGGCAGTCATTGAAGGTCTCGGTGCCCAGCAGCTCGTGGGTCTCGTCCTTGGGCTTGCGCAGGACGACATCGCCAAAGGTGAAGTCGGTACCGCCCCAGGCGTCGTCGTGGGCCGGTTCCGCAAAGCGGCGGATCTTGCGCAGTGCAGGCAGCCAGATGGAGTAGGACTGGCTCTTGCTGTCATCGACATAGTCGGTGATCAGCATACCGGTACCCTTCAGCTTCCCGGAGCGGAAGATGGCGATATCCTGGGCATTGGTTGAGCCGTCACTGTATTCGTTGTTCAGGTAGCGCTCCACGGTGATGGTGGTGGGTTTCTGGCCCGCCGACTTGTTCACAATGACGGTGATCTTGCCGGGGATGGCCCTGTTACTCCGCTTGGGATCTTTGTTGGCGTTGGTGATACCGTAGTTCTTCAGTGAATAGAAGTGGTTGACGAAGTAGACTTGGTCAGCAATGGCATTGGCATCCGGCGTGCCGCTCGGCAGCGGCAGATCTTTGGGCACCCCCGCTATGGCACTGCTGGAAACGACTAAACCGCCGGCGATTGCCATGGACAGAAACTTTTGCACCTGCATAAACTGATCCTCCTGTTTGCGGCGGTTGTGTGGGATTGGCCGCCCTAAATATTATTGAATTAGATATAGATAATTCTTATGGTCGTTTTTTAGTTATCATTGAATCACATTAATAACAGACAACCTGGTAGTTTAGCAATCGGGGTTAACCTTAATTATCATTGATGGCGATAGCCATAACATATCCAATGGCTAGCATTTAATGATGGACACTGAACATTAAGAGTGGCTTAAGGGTAAACTGCTTACCAGGCCACAGTCTATCCATGGCCGGCTAGGCCAAGGTCGATTTAACTTGAATTCAACCCTTTGATATAACAAAATTTCCCATCATTTAGAAGCTGCCTAAAATATCGCATGTCGATCATTGCCCTCGGACTGAATCATAAAACCGCACCCGTGGATATCCGCGAAAAGGTGACTTTTGGCCCCGATATCATCGTCGGCGCCCTGCGCAGTCTGCAGGAGAATCCGGCAGTGGAGGAGACGGTCATCCTCTCCACCTGCAATCGCACCGAACTCTACTGTTCCCTCAGCCAGGAGGACCATGAACCCCTGGCGGACTGGATCAGCCGCTTTCATGGCCTCTCGGAGGATCGGATCACCCCCTATCTCTACAGCCATTTCGGGCTGGACGCGGTGAAACACCTGCTGCGGGTCTCCTGCGGCCTCGATTCCATGGTCCTGGGCGAACCCCAGATTCTCGGTCAGGTGAAGTCGGCCTTTCAAACCGCCACCGATGCCGGCACCACGGGTAAGATGCTGTTCAAGCTCTTTCAGCACGCCTTCACCGCGGCGAAGCAGATACGCACGGACACTGCGATCGGCAACAGCCCTGTCTCGGTGGCGTTTGCGGCGGTAAGCCTGGCCAAGCAGATCTTCAGCGACCTCTCCGAGCAGACCGCACTGCTGATCGGCGCCGGGGAGACCGTCGAGCTGGCCGCCCGACACCTCAGCCAAAATGGAATCGGACGCATCATCGTCGCCAACCGCACCGTGGAGAGGGCTCACACCCTGGCGGCGCAGTTTGACGGGTATGCCATCGCGTTGACCGAGTTGAGCGGCCACCTGGCCGAGGCCGACATCGTGATCTCATCGACGGCCAGCCCGTTGCCGGTATTGGGTAAAGGGAGCGTGGAAAGCGCACTCAAGGAGCGCAGGCATCGACCGATCTTCATGGTCGACATCGCCGTACCAAGGGATATCGAGCCCGAGGTGGCCGACCTGAGCGATATCTATCTCTACACGGTGGACGACCTGGATGAAGTCATCCAGGAGAACATGCGTTCCAGAGAGGAGGCGGCGGAGCTGGCCGTGGAGATAATCGATCACTATGTCGGCGAGTACATGGGATGGCTGCGCTCGTTGGATGCGGTGGGCTTGATTCAGGACTACCGAAATTATGCCGAACGGCTTCGCAACGAGGTGATGCAGAAGGCGCTGCAGCAACTGGGCAAAGGCAAGTCGCCCGAAGAGGTGGTGCAGTTCCTGGCGCACACCCTCACCAACAAGCTGCTGCACACCCCCAGCACGCAGATGCGTCAGGCCGGATTCAATGGACAGGTGGAGTTGCTCGAAGCAGCCAATACGCTTTTTCAGCTCAATAAAACCGACAATAAACCATGAAGCCCTCACTGCGCGGCAAATTGGACCAGATCGCAGAACGCTTCGAAGAGATCACCGCACTCCTCGCCGATCCGGAAATCCAGAGCAACCAGACGCAGTTTCGCGATCTAGGTCGTGAATACGCCCAGTTGGAGCCGGTTGTGGATGCCTATCGGGGCTACCTCAACGCCGAACAGGATGTAGCGGCGGCCCAGGATATGATCAACGATCCCGAAATGGCTCCCCTCGCCAAGGAGGAGCTGGCTGAGGCTGAGGCTACCAAGGAGCGTCTGGAACCTGAACTGCAGCTGCTGCTGATCCCCGCCGATCCCAACGATCAGCGAAATGTCTTCCTCGAGGTGCGTGCCGGTACCGGCGGCGCCGAGGCGGCGCTCTTCGCCAACGATCTCTTCCGCATGTATCTGCGCTATGCGGAGAGCCAGCAGTGGCAGACCGAAACCATCAGCGAGAGTCCGGGAGAGCATGGCGGTTACAAAGAGGTGGTATGCCGTATCAGCGGGAGTGCCGTCTACTCGCGCCTGAAGTTCGAATCGGGGACTCATCGTGTACAGCGGGTACCGGAGACCGAATCCCAAGGGCGTATTCATACCTCCGCCTGCACCGTGGCGATCCTCCCCGAGGCGGAGGAGGTCGACGATGTGGCGATCAACAGCAACGATCTGCGTATCGACACCTACCGTGCCTCCGGCGCCGGCGGGCAGCACGTCAACAAGACCGACTCTGCGGTTCGCCTGACCCATCTGCCCACCGGCATCGTGGTTGAGTGTCAGGACGAGCGTTCACAGCATAAGAACAAGGCCCGTGCCATGTCGCTTTTACAGGCAAAGCTGCTATCCCAGGCCCAGGAGAAGATCGTCAGTGAGCAGGCCAGCTCACGCAAGCTCCAGGTCGGCAGCGGCGATCGCTCTGAACGCATCCGCACCTACAACTTTCCCCAGAACCGCCTAACCGACCACCGCATCAACCTTACCCTCTATAAGTTGGATGAGGTGATGACCGGATCCCTCGACCAGGTGATAGAACCGCTGCTGCGCGAACAGCAGTTGGAAGCCCTGGCCGCCATGGGTGAAGTCTGAATAGGCTGGCTTCGCCGAAATGACCACTCTGCACCAGGCCCTGAAGTCAGCACAACAGACCCTTGCCGCGCTACCCCATGCCAATCCCGAGCTGGAGGCCGCCCTGCTGCTTTCGCATCTCCTCGAAAAACCGCGCAGCCATCTCTTTGCCTGGCCGGAGCAGGAGCTGACGGACCAACAGTATCAGCACTTTTTACAGCTTGTACAACGACGCCTCTCCCATGAGCCGATCGCCTATATCACCGGCCAAAGGGAGTTCTGGTCCCTGACCCTGAAAGTCAATCCCCACACCCTGATTCCCCGTCCCGAGACAGAGCTGTTGGTGGAACGGTCGCTACACCACCTCAAGCAGAGGCCCCGATCCCGAATCGCCGATCTCGGCACGGGTAGCGGCGCCATTGCCCTGGCTTTGGCGAGTGAACATCCGCAGGCAGAAATAGTTGCCACCGATATTTCAGCCGAGGCACTGGCCCAGGCGAGAGAGAACGGCGCCGGTTTCGGATACGATCAGATAAGCTTCTACCAGGGAAGCTGGTGCGAGGCGTTGCCGGACGACGGTCGCTATGACTTGATTGTGAGCAACCCACCCTACATCGAAGCCGACGACCCGCATCTCGATCAGGGTGACCTGCCACTGGAACCCGAACTGGCCCTAGTCTCCGGTAAAGATGGACTGAACGCAATCCGAACGATCATCCGCCAGGTCAGCAGCGACAGATTGAACCCGGGAGGCTGGCTACTGCTGGAGCACGGTTATCAGCAGGCTGAGGCGGTACAAGCGTTGCTGAATGCCGCAGGTTTCCTTCGCATTTCCACCCATAAGGACCTTGCAGGACACCCACGGGTCACCGAAGCCCAAGCCACAGGGGCAAGCGATCAGCATAATTGGTATCTGACCCTCGCCAACCTCACCGCTTCCAAACGATAGCGCCGCGGGATGCCGCGCGAACCCCATCGGCATAGGGATGCGCCCCGAAGGAAGTGCCCTTGGGTATGCCGTTGGGGCGCCGGAGATAGAGGCCCCTTAGCCACCGGGTTCTTGAGCCACATAGACCGAGCTTCATTTCGAGCATTAGAAGCCAACCCCCTCGCTTGATTATTTCAGCGCATTCGTTAGGATTGCCGGTATGGGTGAATCCCTTCACGACTTAGTGAAAAACCGGGACATTCACTTCGTCGAACTCCACCCGGACCCCAATCAGGCTGCGACGGCAGCAATGCTGCTGGCCGATGTGGAGGGTATTCTCGAGGCCACACCCCACTCCGAGACCCACCTCCGTGTAAGCTATCAACTGATGAAGGTATCCCTTGAACAGATAGAGACAGGCCTGACTTCCATGGGCCTGCATATCGACAATCGCCTGCTCTATCGCCTCAAGCGCGCCCTCTACCACTACACCGAAGAGACCGAACGGGTCAATCTCGGTTGCACCCGCGACGACTCCAAATGCACCCGCATGATCTTCGCCGACCGCTATCAACGTATGAACCATAAACTTCGGGACCAGCGTCCCGAACATTGGCGCAAATACCTCTGAACGATCAACTCCTGCTGCGTCACTGCTGAATTGGAATGGCAAAACCCACGGCGTGACGACCCTGGCAAAAATAGTTGGGTGTATCGAGGAGAACAGTTAGGCTAGGGTCAATCCTGCACCGGCCACCTGGAGATGGATCAACTGACAATGAACGATGATCAACTGCTGCGCTACAGTCGACAGATCATGCTTCCCTCGATCGGCATCGAAGGCCAGGAGAGGCTGCTCGAGTCCCGGGTACTCATCGTCGGCCTCGGCGGGCTCGGATCACCGGCTGCCATGTATCTGGCGGCAGCGGGCGTCGGCACCCTGGTACTGGTGGATTTCGACCAGGTCGACCTGACCAACCTACAGCGCCAGATCGTCCACACCACTGCACGTATCGGCGATCCGAAGGTAGAATCGGCCCGGGAGACCCTGCTTGCCCTCAATCCGGAATGCAGGGTGGAGACCATTCCCCGTCAACTCGATGAAGCCGCCCTGCTGGAACAGATAAAGAAGGCCGATCTGGTACTTGACGGCACCGACAACTTCGCCACCCGCTTCGCCATCAACAAGGCCTGCTACTCGTCGGGAACCCCTCTGGTCTCCGGTGCCGCCATCCGCATGGAGGGGCAGATCACCGTCTTCACCGGCGAGCCGGGCGGGCCCTGTTACCACTGCCTCTATCCCGACGAGGGGGAGATGGATGAGACCTGCTCCGCCAACGGCGTCCTCGCTCCCCTGGTCGGAGTGATCGGCAGCCTGCAGGCCATCGAGGCCATCAAACAACTGACCGGAGCCGGCAAGACACTGCGGGGCAGGCTGTTGCTGCTGGATGCCCTGGAGATGGAGTGGCGCAGCCTGCGTCTGGCCCCCGATCCCGCATGCCCGGTATGCGGCAGCAGGGATTGATCCTGGGTGAAGGCGGATTCGACTCCCTGGCAACTGCTATGTCCGCTGTCGCTCAGCCTTGCCTCGCTACTGTTCGCCCTGCTCCCCGGCTCATTCAGTACGGCACTGCAGTATCATCGTATCGGCCTGGCCGATGGCGACTGGTGGCGCATTCTGACTGCCCATCTGACCCATCTGGGGTGGGGACATCTGAGTATGAACCTCTGCGGTCTATGGCTGATATGGTATCTCTTTCCCGCCATTCAGCCTGCGCTGCGGTGCCTGATCCTGCTGCTCTTTCTGATGCTGGGCACGGCGCTTGGTTTATGGCTCTTCTCACCTGAAGTCATCTGGTATCGAGGCCTGTCAGGCATACTCCATGGCCTGTTGGTCTGGGCACTGCTCGAACAACTGCGGAAAGCGCAAGTAATTTCACTGATCATTTTGCCCCTCGTCATTCTCAAGCTGATCTGGGAACAGTGGCAGGGTCCACTGGCGGGCAGCGAATCGCTGGCTGCTGGATCGGTTATTGTTGACGCCCACCTTTACGGCGCGGTCTCAGGCGTCATACTATGGGGCATAACAGAGCTGCGACCTGCATCCCTGAGTAAGGAGAGCGAGTGAAGCCAATCATCCCACTACTGTTCATTGCGCTCTTGTCCGGCGCCTGCCAAGAGATGGAAAGAGTCGATATGAGTCAACTCTCAGCGGAAGAGAAAAAGGCGGTAGAGACACTGCTATGGGTCGAGGATGCCGATGCGGAGAAACAAGCAGCAGAGGCGTTGGACAAGGGCGACAAGCGCCTGATGGCCATGGCCTCGCGAGCAACCATACTGCCCGGTATCGAACCGGAACTGCAATCCAAGGCCAAGAGCATCTGCGGTATCCGTTATCTGGATGGCTCCACCGACACGGTTTTCGGAGAAATCCATCTTCAATTCATTCAGCGCGCAACGGAGTTTGCGGCGGCCTATAACAAGATCGTGATTGATAAGTGCATGGAGAAGTGAGGATCTTCAGCTGTGGGATGGGGTTTCTGGAGATCCGCCAATAGCGCTATCGCCATAGCGCACAGCAAGCGCCGCTCAGGCCGCCGCCAGATAATCAACTACCAGCCCGATAAAGACCACCATGCCGAACTGGTTGTTGTTGAGAAAGGCCTGAAAACAGGCCTTGGGTTCCCGCCTCCGGATAAGCCATTGTTGATAGGCAAAGAGCGCAACGCCCGCCATTACCCCCAGATTGTAGTAGTGACCACGGCCAACCAGATCGCCCACGAACAGCAGCAGCATGATCATGATCACTTGCAGCAGTGCGATGATCAGTCTGTCATGGCGACCAAAAAGGATCGCACTCGACTTGACCCCTATCTTGAGGTCGTCGTCCCGATCCACCATGGCGTATTGGGTATCGTAGATCAGCGCCCAGATCAGGGCGCTGCAGAAGAGTAGCCAGGCAACCATCGGCACCGCTTCGTTCAGGGCCATGAAGGCCATCGGCACCGCCCAGCCAAAGGCGGCACCCAGCACGATCTGAGGCAGATGGGTGTAGCGTTTCATGAAGGGATAGACGGCGGTCAGCAACAGCGCCACCAACGACATTAAACGGGTCGGCCAGTTGAGAAAGACCAGCAGGGAGGCGGCGATCAGGGAGAGCACCAGAAAAACACCCAAGGCCTCGGTCGGCGTCACCAGACCGCTGGCGATGGGCCTGGCTTGGGTGCGCGCCACATGCCTGTCGAAATCGCGATCGGCATAGTCATTGATTGCACAGCCCGCGGAGCGCATCAATGCCACCCCGGCGATGAAAATCAGCACAATGTTCCAGGCGGGCATGCCGTCACCGGCGATCCACAATGCCCAAAGCGTGGGCCAGAGCAACAACAGTATGCCGATGGGACGGTTCAACCTTACCAGCAGGGCATATCGGCGCAGACGCTCCAACCAGTCCACGGGGCCGGTACCTGAAGGCATCAGATCAACCCGCTGATTGGTCATCGGCCGTCTCCCTGGAGCGGTAGCGTGGGGAGAAATATCTCGTTCACCAGCAATGGCCTCTTTTCTACGTAGTACAGCGTACGTCGCCCCCAAAGATGATCCGGCTTTTCACGCAGATTGTTACAGGCCGTCTCGAACAGGGGTTGTCTGGGGAGCAAGCGAGCCACCTGGGTCGCGCCTCGGCTCACCTTCGGATCTGAGAAGAGTACCGCCCCCAAGGGTTTTTCGCCCAGTTGCGTCAGCCTTTGTGCCGCTCCTTTAAGACTGGAGACCGGTATCAGCGTACGCGCAAAGACCCATGGGAGCTGATCACACAGCAACTCAACATCCCGCACCAGCGCCACCATCCCCCGACGCATTCTCAATATACGGCATTCACTGTTGAGCGGAGTTCCCCAGCCCTGATGCAGCAGGCGTACGCGGAACTGACCCCCGCCGCAACTCTGAATGACGCGTTGTGTCAGCGATCCTCTGTCACCCAGCCAGGAGCCGACAAACTGTGGTATCTGCAGACTCGAGCGTTGACGCCAATCGTACCAGTTTGGCTCCCGATTCGACCTGCTACTTATCTGCTGACTCAAGCTCTCTCATCCCAAAAAAAGGTTATTATTGCACAGCCAGCGCCAGAATGACGAAAACCGACAGGCTCCTAGGCCTTGGCGTAATCGAGACGCTCTCCCAACCAGCGCTTGACCAGATGCGCCGCCGCCCGCGGATCGCTCTGCAGCAACATCTCAGCCGCTCCTCGCACCTCGTCCAGCATTCCCTGGTCCCTGACCAGATCGGCGATTCGCAGTTGCATCTCGCCGGTCTGCCGGGTGCCCAAAACCTCACCGGGCCCCCGCATCTCCAGGTCTTTTTGTGCAATCACGAAACCGTCGCTGGTTTCGCGCAGGATTGCCAGGCGCTCTTTGGCATTCAGCGAGAGCGGAGGATGATACATCAATACACAGTGACTCTCCGTACTACCCCTTCCTACCCTGCCGCGCAGTTGATGCAGCTGCGCCAATCCAAGTCGTTCTGGATTCTCGATGATCATCAGGCTTGCATTCGGCACATCCACCCCCACCTCGATCACCGTGGTGGCGACCAGCAGGTCGACCGCGCCATCCTTGAAGGCCTGCATCACACGCTCCTTCTCCTCCTGTTTCACCCGGCCGTGTACCAGTGCCACCTCTAACTCAGGCAGGGCCTCGACCAGCAGCGTCTCGGTATCCTCCGCCGCCTGGCACTGCAACGCCTCCGACTCCTCGATCAGGGTACATACCCAATAGGCCTGACGACCCTGGGTACAGGCCGCACGGACTCGCTCCACCACCTCGTCCCGCCGCTGTTCGGATATCACCGCGGTGGTAACGGGGCGGCGACCGGGGGGTAGTGTATCGATAACCGACAGATCGAGATCGGCATAGGCGGTCATTGCCAGGGTGCGTGGAATGGGAGTGGCGGTCATGATCAATTGATGGGGAGTGTGTCCCTCCCGGCTCCCCTTTTCCCGCAGCGCCAGGCGCTGATGGACGCCGAAACGGTGCTGTTCGTCGATGATCACCAGGCCAAGATCGTTGAACACCACATCCTGCTGAAACAGGGCATGGGTACCCACCGCGAGAGGAAACCGTCCAGATGCGATGCCCTCGATGACCGCTTCCCTGGGTCGACCCTTGAGGCGGCCTGTAACCCAGCCGATCTCGATGCCCAAAGGCTGCAGCCATTGGGAGAAATTTCGCAGATGCTGCTCTGCCAACAGTTCCGTGGGTGCCATCAACGCCACCTGGCTGCCGCCGCCAATGGTCTGCAATGCCGCCAAGGCGCTGACCACGGTCTTTCCCGAACCCACATCACCCTGCACCAGGCGCTGCATCGGTGTTGATTGCTCAAGATCCCGTTCGATCTCCTCCACCACCCTGAGCTGAGCCGGGGTCAGTTCGAAGGGCAGGGCCGCCAGCAGTGCCTGCTTTAATCGGTTGTCCGTGGCAAAGGAGGAGGCATTGATCCGCCGATGCCGAGCCCGCATGCTGAGCAGGCTGATCTGATGGGCAAGCAACTCTTCAAATGAGAGCCGCTGCTGCGCCGGGTGGGTCCCTGAGAGAAGATGCTGCTGATCGGCATCCGGGGGTGGAGAGTGGAGATAGGCGACCGCCTCTGCCAGATCGGATTGCGGAAAACGGGCCAAGAGCGAAGCGGGCAGCCACTCCGGCAATCCCTCCGGTTCCCGATGCAACCACTCCAGGGCCTGCCCCATGAGACCGCGTAAAGTCAACTGATGGACCCCTTCGGTGGTTGGGTAGATCGGGGTCAGTGAGTGCTCCACCTCCAGGGGTTGATCCGGATCGATACGCTGATACTCCGGATGGACCATCTCCAGGCTGCCGGGACCGCTGCGCACCTCGCCGAAGCAGCGCAGGCGAACCCCGCGATTCAATCCCTGGCGCTGGGCATTGCTGAAATGGAAAAAGCGCAGGAACAGCCCCCCCGTACCATCGGAGAGGTGCACCATCAGCGAGCGGCGGCGACCGAACTTGATCTCCGCCAGGTCGATCTCGCCCTCGATCACCACCTGATCGCCGCGGCGCAGGCTGCCGATGGGTTGAATCCGAGTTCGGTCCTGGTAGCGCAACGGCAGATGGAACAGCAGGTCCTGCAGACTGACGATGCCCAACCTGGCGAGCTTCTCGGCGATCCTTGCCCCAACGCCTTTCAGCACCGAAACGGGCTGATCAGCCAGATTCTTTGCAGCGCTTTCCATCGTCACAACATTGAAAAAGAACAAACCGTAAATTACCGCAAACAGACGCAAACGGTCTTTGACGAGGGGAGAGATGTGTCGAAATCCTGCGCGGGTTGCAGCTGACATCCGAGATGGTAGTGGATTGTGTGGTCGAGATGCACACTGTCATGTCATTTGTGATCGAATCTTTAAGTCGGTGTCCGGTTGCTTTGTCAATTACTCAATCAATCCGCTCGCTGCACTGCTAACTCCAATGTACTATTTACTACTCGACAGCATGCCAGAACAGACGGGGGCAAGGCAAAGATGGTGATCCAGGAACAGCTACAGATTCAGACCCGGGGCCGCAACACCTACAATATCACCAACGAAGTCGCGGAGGTGGTCAGCCGCTGCGGCCTCAAGACCGGAATCTGCCAGCTCTTCATCCAGCATACCAGCGCCTCGCTGATCCTGTGCGAGAATGCGGACCCCGCGGTACGCACCGACCTGGAGCGAATCATGACCCGCCTGGTGCCCGACGGCGACCCGTTGTTCGATCATACCCTGGAGGGACCGGACGACATGCCGGCCCATGTGCGTTCGATACTCACCCACATGGACCTGAGCCTGCCGATCAGCAACGGCAGACCCGCGTTGGGGACCTGGCAGGGGATCTATCTGTGGGAGCATCGTACACATCCCCATCAGCGCAGGGTAATGATAACCCTGTATGGGGATTGAGAAGTTTTGCGTTATGAGTTCGCTTCGCTCACAATGCTATACGATCTCTTGAGAAATAAGCGCGTCGAGACACGGCAAAAAGATTTCTGAGACACTCAAAACTCTTCAGCAAGATCCGTGGGTTTGCCATCGACGCTCACTTTGTTGTACTTTTCCTGAAACTCCCTGACCCCCTTTTCACCTTTCTTCTCGGCCCATTCAATCAACGCGTCACGCTCTCCCTGATAACTGAACAACGGCACCCCGTATCCGCATGCGCTGGCCACCATCTCCACATCCATGAGGATGATTTGCCGCCCCCCGGGGAGCAGGGGAAAACGGCCGATATGGGCATCCCAGGCCTCGCTGCCCTCGAGGTGGCTGCTCGCCCTGCCGTAGAGCCGGAGGATCTTCGGATCTCCCTCGAAGGCACAGAACATCAGGGTTATCCGGCCATCCTCCATAAGATGGGTTGCGGTCTCGTTGCCGCTCCCGGTTAGATTGAGCCAAACGACCTGGTTTGGATTGACGATGCGCAGGCTGTCCAATCCCTTGGGCGAGAGGTTGATGCGCCCTTCACTTGCCCCGGTGGCAACGAAGAAGATCTGCTGGCGAATAATGAAATCGATATGCTTTTCGCTGATCTGGTCGTACTTTTTACCCATTTGGGATTACTCTCGCGTGCTATTTATCCATCTTTACCTTACCGCCGAAAAAGCGGCCGGTAAGACTGCTCTTGGTTTTCATCAGCCACTCCTGCCGCTCTTCCAACAGCTGCCTGGATAGACTGACGAGGGAGCGTACCGTTCGCGTACGGGTGATATCCATGCGCACTTCCGTCTGCAGGGTGGCCGTCGCCCATGGGCCCCCGTTATGCTTGCGTATGAACTTGCGCACCTGCGCATGGAGGGAGTTGCGCAACAGGGCGACCACCTCCTCTTCCGCCTTTTCGGGATCCTTGCCCAACAGCCCGTGCTTGAGCTTTTTGGCCTGGTTCGGGGAGACGAGCTTGAGGGTCACACAGTCGTTCAGAAGCAGGTGTTCCATATCCGCGCGGCGGTCTTTGAGGCGCTCGGGCATCGATTTGGCATCAGGTACATAGCCCGTGGCCTTCTTGTTGGCGTTCAAGAGCTGTGGCTGTTGGCCGCTTTCAGCATCCTCTTCGATGGTTGTTTCTGACCCATTTTGCTGCGGTACATCCCTGATTTGACCGATCTCCTGTTCAAGCCACTCGACTTGCTCGTTGAGCAGTTTGTGAAAATCGGACGGCGTGCTCTCATCAGTCAGCATGGCGACAATCGCCTGCTGCAGGATCTCAGTGTAGTAACCGATAATGGTTGGGTCGGTAACACCATGGGTCTGGCAGATGATAAACACCCGCCCCTGCACATTGACCTCAACCATCTTTTCGAACTGGCTGTCCATTTTACCTGCCTTAGCGCAAATCACTCCTCTGCAAGCAGTTCAATCGAAGGACCTGATAACCCTCATCCAATCGGCTCAAGATGAACTGTTGCCGTATGATGCTAATCATAGGCGAAAATCACGAATCATCACTCTAACTGCATAACCGCGTCCATCTCCACCCCCGCATTCTTGGGCAGCGCCGCCACACCGATCGCCGCGCGGGCGGGGTAGGGCTCGGAGAAATAGTCGGCCATCACCTGATTGACCACGGGAAAGTGATCCAGATTGACAAGGAAGACATTCAATTTCACGACATCCGCCAAACTGCCTCCGGCAGCCCTTGCCACCGCCTGCAGATTGTCGAAAACGCGGCGGACCTGTTGTTCGATATCGCCATCCACCATCTCCATGGTCTCCGGCACCAGGGGTATCTGGCCGGAAAGATAGACCGTATCGCCAACCCTGACCCCCTGGGAGTAGGTGCCTATGGCCCGGGGGGCTTGATCGGTGCGGATGATTTCGCGGCTCATACTTAAACTCCAGTTTTGTTTAATTTTGAATTGTGAATTTTGAATTGTTTTTGTGTGTGCTTCGCACACGTCATATTAGAAGCTAAAACAAGGTGCGGGCCTAGCGAACACAACACGAATTCAAAATTCACAATTCAAAATTCTTATTTCACTCTGTTGATGCGCATCACCGAAGGCAGGGAACGCACATGCCGGAGTATCCTCGCCAGATGCTGCCGGTTCTTCACGGTAATGACGAAGACCATGGTGGAGGAGAGACCATCCCGCTCCTCGGAACCCACATGTTCGATATTCGAACCCTGTTGCGAGATGACCGAGGCAACGGAGGCCAGAACCCCCCTCTGATTGCCCGATTCGACGCGGATCATGGTGGCGAACTCGCCTTCCACCTCCCCTTCCCATTCCGCTTCGATCCATTTGTGACCGTGCTTTTTATAGTCCCCCAGGTTCGGACAGCCCTGGCGATGGATGACGATCCCGGTACCTGGATTGAAGACACCGACAATGGGATCATCCGGTATCGGCCGACAACACTTGGCGAAATTCACCACCATGCCCTCGGTCCCTTTGATCGCCAACGAACCCGAGGGGGGCTCCTGTTGCTGACCCGTGTCAGCTGTCTGTGGCGCCAGCTCCTCGCCCGCCAGTCTGCGGGCGACAAGCATCGGCATATGATTGCCCAGTGCGATACCCGCAAGCAGCTCCTCCAGCTTATTCAGGCGGAATTCGCCCAGGAGCTGATCGATCTGTTCCTGCTCGACCTGATCGAGGGTCAGTGAGACCAGGTTGAGTTCACGTTCCAGCAGGCGCCTGCCGAGGTTGATCGCCTCCTGAGTCTTGAGGTTTTTCAGATAGGAGCGGATATTGGCGCGTGCCTTACCGGTCACCACGAAGTTGAGCCATGCCGGACTGGGGCCCGCGGTTTCAGAGTTGATGATCTCCACGGTCTGGCCATTATGCAGACGGGTGCGCAAGGGCACCAGGCGTCTGTCGACGCGTGCGGCGACACAGGTGTTTCCCACATCGGTATGGACGCTGTAGGCAAAATCGACCACCGTGGCGCCCTTCGGCAGTACCATGATCCTGCCCCGCGGGGTGAACACATAGACCTCGTCCGGAAACAGATCGACCTTGACATGCTCGAGAAACTCCACCGAGTCACCCACTCCCTGCTGCATCTCCAGCAGATTCTGCAGCCAGTCCGAGGCCCGGGACTTGACCCATTGACCGCTTGCCTCGCCGGTCTTGTACATCCAGTGGGCCGCGATACCCGATTCCGCAAGCTTGTCCATCTCCTCGGTGCGGATCTGAATCTCGATGGGGATTCCCTGGGGGCCGAAGAGCACGGTGTGCAGCGATTGATAGCCGTTGGCCTTGGGGATCGCGATATAGTCCTTGAACCGACCCGGCATCGGCTTGTAGAGATTGTGTACCACACCCAGCACCCGATAGCAGGTATCCACCGCATCGACCACGATGCGAAAGGCGAACACATCCACCACCTCGGAAAAGCTCACCTTCTTGTTGAGCATCTTTTTATAGATGCTGTAGAGGTGCTTCTGCCTGCCGAAAACCTGCCCCATGATCGCTTCCTGTTCAATCCGGGCGCGGATCGCCGACTCCACATTCTCCACCAGTTCGCGATGGTGACCCCGGGCATCGGTTACCGCGCTCTTCAGTGCCCGGTAGCGCATCGGCCAGTAGGCGGCGAAACCCAGTTCCTCCAGCTCCAGACGCATGCTGTTGATACCCAGGCGGTTGGCGATGGGGGCGAAGATATCGAGGGTCTCCTTGGCGATGCGCCGAGACTTTTCCGGCTTCATCACACCCAGGGTACGCATGTTGTGCAGGCGATCGGCAAGCTTGATCAGAATCACCCGGATATCCTTGGTCATCGCCAGCAGCATCTTGCGCAGGCTGGCGGCCTGGGCCTCCGCCTGAGAGTTGAAGTCGATCTTCGAGAGTTTGCTGACGCCGTCCACAAGCTCCGCGATCTCGCTGTCGAAGGTATCCGCGAGCTGCTCCTTTGCGGTTGGCGTATCCTCGATGACATCGTGCAGGATTGCCGCCATCAGGCACTTATAATCCATGCGCATATCGGCCAGGATGCGCGCCACCGCAACCGGGTGGTAGATATAGGGCTCCCCTGTCTTGCGATGCTGTCCCACGTGGGCCTCGGCGCCAAACAGATAGGCCCTGTAGACCTCACGGATATGTTCTGCGGAGAGGTAAGCCTCGAGATAGGCGCAGAGGTCGCTGATGAGGAAACGCGGGGTTTCCTGATCTTCTTCCAATTTGCCAAGTGGGTTGCTCATTCGCCACTCCGAGGTCGCGCTAACTCGATTCTGCACCGGCCTTCAACCTGATTCTATGTGGCATCTGCCGATATCGGCGTACGGTATTGAGATGCAGCTTCTCCCAACAGGTTGAACGGGTCAAGAAACTGGCCGGGCATCAGAAGGGATTCTGTGCCTATTCAGCCTTCGGTTGCAAGCGCTAAGCTGTGAAGTGGCGGCCGGACGGCGGCCATTCGGGAAATGAGTTTCCGCTGAGAGATTAAGGAATATCAGTTGCCGGGCTCGATGGGGGTGATGTCGATATCCATCATCGTCTCATCCACCACCAGATCCTCCTCGGCCTCCTGCTTCTCCATGTCGCTGTGGGAGATCAGACCTTCAGCAATCTCGCGCAGGGCCATCACGGTGGGCTTGTCGTTCTCCCAGGGAAGCAGCGGTTCGACGCCGTTGACCAGTTGGCGCGCCCGCTTGGTGGCCAGCAGAACCAGATCGAAACGGTTGTCCACATAGTCCATGCAATCTTCAACTGTGACGCGTGCCATTGATGCTCTCCAGGAACCGCCAAACCACTATGTTTGGCTCGAGACCGATAAAAGGAGAGAGATGATAAACCATGCTTATGATAAAGCCAACACCGCAAGCCGGATGACGCCCCCTATTCCCGGGCAGTGGGCAGAGAGTGATGGCTGCTCTCATTGAAAAAGCGGGCCGGGGAGTCACCCAGGTTTTCCCGGAACATAGCGATAAAGGCGCTAGGGCTTGCATAGCCCAACTCGAACGCCACCTCGCTGACCGAGACGCCGTCCGCCAGCCTGTCCATGGCTTCGAGCAGCCGTAGGCGGCGGCGCCAACTGCCGAAACTCATTCCCAGGTGTTTCAGAAACAACCGGCCAAGGGTGCGTTCGCTGGCCCCCACCCACATCGCCCACTGGGCCAGGGTCAGCTTATCCGCGGGATCCGCCACCAGGGCATCGATGATTTTGCGGATCCGCGGTTCATCGGAGAACGGCAGATGGAAGGGGAACTGCTCGATCTTTTGCAGCTGATCGACAATCACCAGCATCAACCGCCACTCCGGGCTGTCCGCGGGATATTGATTACCGATCTGGCTCGCCTCCAGGATCAGCGCACGCAACAGCGGGGTCATCCTCAACACGCAGCAGCGTCCCGGCAATCCATCGACATGGGCGGGATCGATATAGATCGAGCGCAGCGATACCGGCTGTGTCATCTCCACCTCATGCATCACCCCGGGAGGAATCCAAACCGCCTGTGCCGGCGGCACCAGCCAGGCCCCCTTGTCGGTGGTCGCGCGCATAACGCCACGAATCGCGTAGAGCAGCTGACCCCGCAGATGGGCGTGCCGGGTGACAAGCTCCATGCCCCGCCTCTCGCTGGAGACCGAGAGTACGGGACGCCTTGGATCGATGACGTGGCCCACATGGGTGGTGGGATCAACTGTCTTTTTCTCGATATTCATTGTCATATTATAGCTATAACGCCAACAAAAACCGGCCCATAATCTCCCCTATGGAAAACTCCAGACTCTCTGCAATCCGGCGTCCCGAATTTCTCCTGCTGCTGATGGCAATCGCAGTGCCGCTCAGCTTCGCGGCCTGGATGACCCTGCTGAACAATTTTGCCATCGAACGAGCCGCATTCAGCGGCCGGGAGATGGGGATACTGCAGAGCCTGCGCGAGATACCCGGTTTCCTTGCCTTCGGGGTAGTGTTCCTGTTGTTGCTGATCCGCGAACAGCGCCTGGCCTACCTCTCTCTGGCACTGCTGGGTCTGGGCACCGCGGTCACCGGACTCTTTCCCTCGGTGGCGGGGCTCTATATCACCACCGTGATCATGTCCGTCGGCTTTCACTATTACGAAACCCTGCAGACCTCCCTCGCCCTACAGTGGATCGACAGGTCGCGATCAGCGGAGACCCTCGGACGCCTGATTGCCGCGGGCTCATTTGCTTCCATTCTGACCTTCACCCTGATCTGGCTGTTTGACGACATGCTGCAGCTCGACTACCCGTTGATCTACCTGATCATGGGGGGGCTGACACTGTTGATCGCGCTGATCGCCTGGCTGGGATTTCCGCTCTTTCCGCAGAAGACGGAGCAGCATAAGCACATGGTGTTTCGCAAACGCTATTGGCTCTACTACACACTCACCTTCATGTCCGGGGCACGACGTCAGATATTTGTCGTTTTCGCCGGCTTTCTGATGGTGGAGAAGTTCGGCTACAGCGTTTCCCAGATAGCGATACTTTTCTTGATCAACGCCAGCATCAACGTTTTCCTGGCACCGCGCATCGGCCGCCTGATCGGCCAGATCGGCGAGCGTCGCGCGCTGCTCATAGAATATGCGGGTCTGATCCTGGTGTTTTGCGGCTATGCACTGGTGCAGACTGCCTGGGTGGCTGCCGTGCTCTATATCATCGATCACCTCTTTTTCGCGCTCGCCATCGCCCTCAAGACCTACTTCCAGAAAATCGCCGCCGCGGAGGATATCGCCTCCACAGCCGGCGTCAGCTTCTCCATCAACCATATTGCGGCGGTGGTCATACCCGCGCTCTTCGGCATCATCTGGCTCAGCTCCCCGGCCCTGGTCTTTCTAGCCGGTGCGGCCATGGCGGCAATCTCCTTTATCCTCTCCCTGCTGGTACCGAAAGTGCCTGCCATAGGGAGGGAGAGCCGTCTTGTTTTCTCCACCCCGGGCAACGGCTGAAGCTATACCCTCCTCGCGCCGCAGTCTCCGCGCAAGAAGGCGCGCCAGGATGACATTGGTTGGGAATCTGGCTATCCTCAGCGCTCTTGCGTCTCATTAAAAGGCACGCTGCCGTTGCCAACCGCCCAATCGATGGGTGCAACCTGGCCTGTCCGTATAAATGCAGTTTCATGAAGATAAAAGTCAGTGAATTTATCGTCAGCTATCTGGAACGCATGGGTATAGATGCCATCTTCGGCATGCCTGGCGCCCATATCCTGCCGATCTATGACGCCCTCTACGACTCCCCCATCCAGAGCATACTGGCGAAACATGAACAGGGTGCGGCATTCATGGCCGGTGGGTATGCGAAGGCCTCGGGCAAGGTCGCTGCCTGCATCGCCACCGCCGGACCCGGCGCCACCAATCTGATCACCGGCATTGCCAACGCCTATGCGGACAAGCTGCCGGTAATCGCCATCACCGGCGAAGCACCCACCTATATATTCGGCAAGGGGGGCCTGCAGGAGAGCTCGGGCGAAGGCGGCAGCATCGACCAAACTGCCCTATTCAGGCCGATCACCCGATACGCCAAAGCGGTGGAGAGAACCGACTATCTTCCCCAGGTCCTGATCCAGGCAAGCAAGGCGCTGCTGGCGCCCATTCCGGGGCCCGTGCTACTGAGCATCCCCTTCAATGTCCAGAGTGAATTAATCGACAAAGCCCTACTCGACGACCTGACGATCAAGTCGGAGCCCATCTTCAATCCGGTGGATGGAACCCTGCTGGACCGATTCTGCGATCTTCTGCTCAAGGCCAGACAGCCGGTTATCGTCGCCGGATACGGCGCAATCCGTTCAGATGCCAGGGAAACGGTCTCCGAACTGAGCCATCTGCTGCAGATACCCGTCGCCTCGAGCCTCAAGGGTAAGGGGGTTGTCAACGAACAATCCCCGCTCTCCCTCGGCAGTCTGGGGGTAACCTCGAGCGGCGACGCCTATAAATACATCGTTGAGAAGTGTGACCTGCTGATCGTTCTCGGCGCCGCTTTCAACGAGCGGACAAGCTATCTTTGGGACGACTCCCTGCTGAACGAGCGCAAGATCATCCAGATCGACAGCGATCCCCATCAACTGCAGAAGGTATTCGATGCCGAACTTGCCATCTGCGGCGATATCGGCGAAGTGCTCAATGCGCTCCTGGGAAGACTGCGCGCCAACCCCAAGCTTGAGAGCGGCCAATCCGAAACCGTTAACAGGATCACCGATCTCAAGTCCTCCTCCGATGGCGACTACAACATCTTCAAATCGGGCTTCTCCCTCGCCGAGGCCTTCTTCAAAAGGCTGGCCAGGGAATACCCGGCGGAGATTCGGGTCTTCGATGACAACATCATTTTCGCCCAGAACTTCTACGAGGTCTCCAGCAGCAACCAATATTTTCCCAATTCCGGTATCTCCTCCCTGGGGCACGCCATACCCGCCGCCATCGGTGCCCAGTTCTCCCTGCAGAAACCCACCTTCGCCATTCTCGGCGACGGCGGATTCCAGATGTGCTGCATGGAGATCATGACGGCAGTCAACTACCGGCAACCGTTGAATATCGTCCTTTTCAACAACGGCACCATGGGGCTGATCCGGAAAAATCAGCATCAGCTCTATCAACAGCGCTTCATCAACTGCGACTTCATCAACCCCGACTTCAACCACCTCGCCCGCTCCTTTGGAATCAACTATAAGCGGGTGACCTCAACCCGGGACCTGGACCAGCTGTTCGAAGCGTATGATCTGAAAATGGCGGTCAACCTGATCGATATCGCGATCGACAAGGATGCCTTTCCCAACTACTCCTCCAAGCGCTGACCTGCCGGTGGAGAACGACAGAGGATGACGCTGCCTAGATCACAAGCCCTGTACGACTTCTTTACAGCGTTCGGTTCCCACCCATCGCTGCTGGAGATCAGCGCACGCTGGCAGGGGATGATAGCCGGCGAATCCGGCAGTACGGACACAACTTCTCTGATCGAACTCATCGATCAGGCAACCCTGTTTCTGGAACAGGAGATGCATCGCCATGCCTACCCCCCGGTGCTGCTCGATCTCCATCGCCAACTCTTTCAGGATATGGAGTCGCTGATCGGAGAACTGGGGAACGACGTCCGCCATCGTTTCATTGTCGTCATCCCCGTCGCCGACAGGCCGCAACAGATCCAGAGCTGCCTGGAAAGCCTGCTCGATCTCTGCCGCCGATTCGCCTACGGCGGCCAGGTCGAAGGAAGCTATCGGAAACTAGTGGTAGTGATCGCCGATGACAGCAAGGATCCCGATAGCAGGGCGCGGATCAAGCAGATGGAAGCGCGATTCACCGCGCGGGGTCTCGAGACCCTCTATTTCGGACCACAGCAGCAGTTGCAACAACTCGCTGAGCTGAACAGTGGGCAGCGGGAGGCGTTGGCAGGCATTGTCGGCAATTATCCGGTTGAGGCATTCCACCATAAAGGCGCCTCCATCACCCGCAACATCAGCTACCTGAAACTGAAGCAGCTGATCGACGACGATGAACACACACTGATCTGGTTCATCGACAGCGATCAGGAGTTCCGGATAAACACGCGGAGCCAGCACGGGGAGATCTATGCAATCAACTATTTCCACCGTCTCGACCGCATCTTCTCCAACAGCGGGACCCTGGTATTGACCGGCAAGGTGGTCGGCGATCCGCCGGTCTCCCCCGCCGTGATGGCCGCCAACCTTTTCCAGGACCTCTTGGGATTCCTTGGCGATATTGCAGAACAGGGGCCCGACTCCGGCTGCCCCTTCCATCGGCAACCTCAGATCGGGGGTGGCGACGCCGTCTACCATGACATGGCGGATCTGTTCGGATTTCAACCCCCCGACGGGGCGTTCAGGTATCACTGCCGGCTGCAGGGAGAGCACGATCAGCAGGCCTGCCTCAACGACTTCTCCCTCATCTTGAACCGCTTTTTCGATGGTGAACACCCAACCCGTCAAATCCACTATGAATGCACCGCGTCTGCCGAACAACTCACCCCTGCGCGCACCCTCTATACGGGTAACTACGTCATCCGCCCGCAAGCGCTGAACTACTTCATTCCCTTTGCAGGCTTGAAACTGCGCATGGCCGGTCCACAGCTGGGGCGGATCATGCAAGCGGAGCTGGGAGATCGGTTCGTCTCCGCCAATCTGCCATTGATGCATCGACGCACCCATGAGGCAACGGGAGAATCCGAATTCAGAGCCGGCGTCGACAAAGCGCAGTCAGGCATCGATATTTCAGGTGAGTTCGAACGCCAGTTCTTCGGTGATCTCATGTTGTTCACCCTGCAGGGACTGATCGTAGCGGGTTACCCGCTGCACCAACTCAGCGACGAACAGATACAGGAAGTCCTGGATGACACCGAATCGGACATGCTGAATCGCTACCGGGAAAAGCACAAAGAGATCATGGCGAAACTGGAGCGCTTTCAACAACGCTTCGAAGACCAACGGCACTGGTGGTGGCAGAGTCGGAACGCCATCGGAGCCGTCGACAATTTTCGATGCTTCATCGACAATATGGTCCACAACTTCGGCAATCAGTCGCCGGGCTATGCCTTGATCGAATCACCCCAACATCGGCAGAGACGCAGGCAGGCGATTCTGCAGGCACTTCGCAGCTACGCGCAGGATCGCGCAAACTGGCAGCTGGCCCTCGCGCAAGCATCATGAATATTTTCATCCTCAATGCCGGACGCTGCGGCTCGACGACCTTTATCGAGGCCTGCAGACAGATCAGCAACTACACCGCTGGTCACGAATCCCGCGCGACCCTCACTGGTGACCGACGCCTGGCCTACCCCGAAAACCATATCGAGGCGGATAACAGGCTCTGCTGGATGCTCGGCAGGCTCGATCGCGAATATGGCGACAATGCCTTCTACGTACATCTCACCAGGAACCGCGACGAATCGGTGGCGAGCTTTGTCAAGCGCATGGACTACGGCATCATGGCGGCCTACCGGGAGGGTATTCTCATGGGCGGAAAGGGGCAGTCAGCGGCTGAGATCGCATCCGACTATCTTGATACCCTGGCCCACAACATCACACTCTTCCTCAAGGACAAGCACCACAGGATGGACTTCAGCCTGGAACGTGCCGACAGCGATTTTATCGATTTCTGGCACCGGATCGATGCCCGGGGCGATCTGGAGAAGGCGCTTGCGGCGTGGCGGACCCGTTACAACGCTTCTGCTTAGCACCATTGCACCTTAGCAGTTGCCGCTCGAAGCCACGGCCGGCCCCTCCTTCAACACCGCAACCTTTTGCCCATGGCCCATTTCGGAACGGCCGAGGGAAATTCGGTTCCAGACACGCTCGTGGAGGTAGTAGAGCACCATCTTGGTCACCACCTCGGTGAGGCCGATGGCCGCCGCGGTGGTCAGGCTGCCGGTGAAGAACCAGGAGAGCAGGATGGTGTCGATGGAGCCGGTCACCCGCCAAGAGATCGCCTTGGTCAAACTGCGGATGGGACGCTCCGAGGAGACGGCCTGTCGTGACCGTTTCTCGGCCTTGTTGTCTGCAAAAGTGAGAAACATCTACCCTATTCCCCGCTTCAGGCTTCAAGGGCAACCGGCTTGTAGCCCGCCTGCAGGGCGCCTTTTTCGTGCAGATAGGCCAGCAGCTGGTTGACCGCCTCCGCCACCGCGACCTCACCGGCACGGATATGCACCTCGGGCCTTTGCGGCACCTCGTAGGGGCTGTCGATACCGGTGAACTGTTTGATCTCGCCCCGATCGGCCTTGGCATAGAGCCCCTTGGGATCGCGCGCGCGGCAGACCGAAAGATCGGCATCCACGAAGACTTCCACGAACTGGCCCTCGGGCATGATCTCGCGCACCAGCCGGCGGTCGGCGCGAAAGGGTGAGATAAAGGCGGCCAGGGTGATCAGCCCGCCATCGGCCATCAGCTTCGCCACCTCGCCGACCCGGCGGATATTCTCCTGTCGGTCATCATCGCTGAATCCCAGGTCGCGGCAGAGACCGTGGCGAACGTTGTCGCCGTCCAGCAGGTAGGTGTGATACCCCTGCACGGTGAGGATCTGCTCCAGGGCCCCGGCAATGGTCGACTTGCCGGAGGCGCTGAGACCGGTGAACCAGATCACCAGCGGCCGCTGGGATTTCTGCTGCACCCGGGTCTCCTGGTCCACCGGGTGGGAATGCCAGACGATGTTACTACTCATTGATATCTTTACTCCTTAGCTTACTCTTTAAAAACAAATTCGTACTGGGCGGTCGCGCTAGGAGCAACTACATAAAAACTCAAAACTATTCATTCATGAATTCCGCATTCGCGTTTCAGTCCGAAGAAGCGGGTCTCCTCCTCGTGCATGCCCAGCTCCAACGGACGGCTAGTATGCACATCGCCGACGGAGGCATAGCCCTGCTCCCATAACGGGTGGTAAGGGAGGTTGTGCTTCTGCAGATAGCGGTAGACATCCTGGCTGTGCCAATCGATCACGGGATGGATCTTGAAGCGGCCGTCCTGGATGCGCACCACCGGCAGGGTCGAGCGGCTCTGGGACTGCTGCCGTCGCAGTCCGGCATACCAGCTGCCGACTTCGAGTTGCTTCAAGGCTCGCTGCAGGGGCTCCACCTTGTTGATACGGTTGTAGTGTTCGATCCCGTCCAGACCCTGCTCCCACAGGCGACCATGGCGACTCTCCTGCCAGGCCGGCGTCCTCGGAGCGCGGTAGACCTGAAGGTTGAGTTGCAGGCGCTCGGTCAGCTGATCGATGAAGCTGTAGGTCTCGGGAAAGAGATAACCGGTATCCACCAGCACCACCGGGATATCGGGCTGGATGCGGGTTACCAGGTGGAGCATCAGGGCACCCTGGATACCGAAACTGGAGGTCATGACGTGGTTGCCGGGCAGAGAATGGAGCGACCATTCGACACGCTGTTCGGCGTTCATTCCCTCCAGCTTGCGGTTGATCATTACGAGATCCACCGCTATCTCCTGCTGTTGCGGATTCCAGGCTTTAATCGGACTCATGGTACTCCTCCGCCGGATTGCTCACCGTTCTTACCAGGCCGCGGCGAATGACGAAGTCACCAAAGCGCTCCTTTGGTTTGCGCTCGGCGGCGTAGAGACGAAACTGCTCTTCAAGGGTATCGAGCAGTTCCCGCTCATCGAGGTTTTTCCGGTAGAGGCGGTTGAGCCGCAGGCCCCTACCGTCCCCTCCAAGCAGCAAGTTGTAGCGTCCGGGTCCCTTGCCGACCAGGCCGATCTCCGCCACGTAGGGACGGGCGCAGCCGTTGGGGCATCCCGTCATGCGCATGACGATCGCCTGGCGGTCTATACCCTGCATCACCGCCATATTCTCAATCTTCCGCAGCAGCTGGGGAAAATAGCGTTCGGCCTCGGCCATTGCCTGGGGGCAGGTGGGGAGGGCCACGCAGGCGATACTGGCGAGACGGGTCGGCGTGCGCTGTTCGGCGAGCAGGCCGTGGCGTCGGGCCAAAGCCTCGATGGTCGCCTTCTGCTCCTCCGCCACAGCGGCGACGATCAGATTCTGGTTCGGGGTGATACGGAAGTCACCGCCGTGGACCCATGCGATCTCCCGCAGGCCGCTCAGCAGGCTGGAAGATGGTGTATCGGCCACCCGGCCATTCTCGATGTAGAGCGTCAGGTGCCAGCGGCCCGCCGCATCCTCGACCCAGCCATAGCGGTCGCCTTGGCTGGTGAATCGGACCGGACGCTGGGGTGCGAAACGCACACCGGAGCGCTCCTCGACCTTGGTTCGAAAGGCCTCCAGGCCGAGGCGCTCAATGGTGTACTTGAGGCGGGCGTGGCGCCGGCTGACCCGATCGCCGAAGTCCCGTTGCACACCGACCACCGCCTCCGCCACCGCCAGGGTATGCTCGGGCGGGATGAACCCCAGCTCGTCGGCAAGACGTGGAAAGGTGGTGGGATCATCGTGAGTAACGCCCATGCCGCCGCCTGCCAGGACATTGAATCCCAGCAGCCGGCCGCCCTCGGCGATGGCGACGAAACCCAGATCGTTGGTGTAGACGTCGACGTCGTTGTGGGGCGGGATGGCCACCGCGGTCTTGAACTTGCGCGGCAGATAGACCTCCCCGTAGAGGGGTTCCGACTCGCCACCGGCCACCGCCTCGCCGTCGAGCCAGATCTCATGATAGGCGCGGCTCTTCGGCAGCAGCTGTTCGCTGATCCGCCTCGCCCACTGAAAGACCTCCCCATGCAGCGCCGACTGCTCCGGATTGGGATTGCAGAGCACGTTGCGATTGACGTCACCGCAACCGCCGATGGAGTCGATCATGGCCTGATTGATACGCTGGATCAGTGGCTTCAGGTTCTTTTTCAGTATGCCGTGGTACTGGAAGGTCTGGCGCGTGGTAAGACGAATGGTGCCATTGCCCAGCTCCCGCCCCACCGCATCGATGGCCAGCCACTGCCGGGTGGTGCAGACACCGCCGGGAAGACGGGCCCGCAGCATGAAACTGTAGTAGGGCTCGAGGAACTGCCGCTGCCGTTGCAGCCGCTGGTCGCGGTCGTCCTGTTCGTAGCAGCCGTGGAACTTGCTGATCTGGGCATCCTCCGCCGAGAGCGCACCCGTTGCCTGGTCGACAATGCTCTCTTTCAGGGTGCCGCGCAGACAGCGGCTGTTCGCCTTAATCAGTTCGTTGGGATTGACCTTGATATCCATCAGTAGACGTCTCGCTGATAACGCCCCTGCTCGCGCAGCGACTCGATGTATTCGATTGCGGCCTCGTCGTCGTAACCGCCCTGATCCCGGGCTATGCCCTGGAGGGCCTGGCGCACCCCCTGCTCCATCGCCACCCCGCCGCAGACATAGAGGTGAGCCCCCCGCTGCAGCCAGCGATAGAGTTCTGCCCGCTCCTCGTAGAGCCGGGCCTGCACATAGCTACGCTTTTTCTCGTCGCGGGAGAAGGCGAGGCTGATCCGCTTCAGCCTGCCGGCCTTGCGGTGTTTGAGCCAGTCGGCCTGATAGAGGAAATCACGGTGAAAATGGCGGTTGCCGTATATCAGCCAGCCATCGCCGCCGGCGCCCGCCGCCTCGCGCGCCTGGAGAAAGGCACGATAGGGTGCAATGCCGGTGCCCGCCCCCACCATGATGATGGGGATGTCGCCGGCTTGCGGCAGTCTGAAGCCATTGTTCTCCGCCACATAGATCCCCAAGCGGTCACCCGCGGCAATGCGCCGGGTGAGGTAACCGGAGGCCCCGCCGAGGTGTTCGCGCCCATGTCCCCGGTAGCGCAGGGAGGAGACCACGAGGTGGACCTCGTCTTCATAGGCCGCCTGGCTCGAGGCGATGGAGTAGAGCCTTGGCTGCTGGGGATGGAGCAGATTCGCCAGTCCCTGCCCGTCCAGTTCGGCGGGATAGGCCTGCAGCAGGTCGATGAGCTGCAGACCCTGGACGAAGCGCCGCAATCCCTCACCGTCCGCAGTCAGGGTGACCAATTCGCGATCGCCGCTCAGCGTGGCCCAGGTCTTGACCAAGCTGGGGTGGAGCCGGGTCAGCTCCAGCCTCTCAATCAGGGCCTGGGCGAGGGTCATTTCGTCACTGCCCAGTTTGACCCGGGTATCGCCCGAAAGCCTGCCCAGGCTGAGAATCTCTTCGACCAACGCAGGATCGTTGCGGAAGAAGACCCCCAGGGCGTCACCGGGCTGGTAGCGGATCGCCTGCGGATCGATCTCCAGGGCGAGGTGGTGCACTTCGGAGAGCGCATCGGTTGTAGTGATGCGCCGCCGCTCCAGCAATTCGCTCTGAAAAGGATGGTTGCGGTCGTACCTGATGCCGGCCGTGGTCCCGCGCTGTAGCGGGATGATCCTGGCCTGGTCCGACGGCCGCAACTGCTCCACCGCCTTCAGCACCTCGCCCTGCCAGGCGGCCGACTGCTGCTGGAAATCGATGTCGGCATCGATGCGTTGAAGCAGCGCCGTGGCGCCGCACCCCTGCAGCAGGGCATCGAGCTCCTTCGCCGCCTGACAGAAGTGCGCATAGCTGGAGTCGCCCAAGCCGAAGATCGCATATTTCAATCCCTCGAGTTGCGGCGCCTTGTTGCCCTTGAGATAGCTGAAGAGTTCAAGGGCGCTCTCCGGCGGTTCACCCTCGCCCTGGGTGCTGATCAC